>JADJPF010000015.1 GCA_016713405.1 Blastocatellia bacterium | reverse complement strand
CCATACTTCCATAGCGTATTTCTGCTACTTTTCCATAATCTCCAACTCGTTCAAATTGTTCAGCTTGAATACGCATATTTTCCAGGGCTTCTTTTTAGAACTAATACGTTCTATAATTTCCTTTTCTGACTGCCAACGAGCTTTCATTCCTGCACTTTTCTCTTTTAATTCAGAAATTTCTTGCTCAATTTTAGCTAATCTTTCGCGTGAAACTGGATCATCTTCTCTTTGGAGTGCTTGACGCTCTATTTCGCGCTGAATTCTTTCGCGTTCTACCTCGTCAATCTCTGTTGGTAGGCTGTCAATTTCTATTCTTAGACGTGATGCAGCCTCATCAATTAAATCAATTGCTTTATCAGGCAAAAATCTATCAGCAATATAGCGTTGTGAAAGCATTGTAGCTGAAACAATTGCAGTGTCTTTAATTCTTACTCCATAAGTGGACTTCATAGCGTTCTTTTAAGCCACGTAAAATAGCAATTGTGTCCTCTATATTTGGTTCAGTAATATAGACTTGTTGGAAGCGTCGCTCAAGTGCTGCGTCTTTTTCAATGTATTTTTATATTCATTTAAGGTTGTTGCCCCTATGCAACGAAGTTCACCACGTGCTAGGGCAGGTTTTAGCATATTTGAAGCATCTATTGCCCCTTCTGCCGCGCCAGCACCTACTGGGGTATGTAGTTCCATCAATAAACATAATTATGTTGCTATCGGGTCGAGTAACTTCTTTTAAAACTGCCTTAAGGCGGTCTTCAAATTCACCACGATATTTTGCACCTGCTAACATCGCACCTAAATCTAATACTACCAAGCGTTTATTACGTAAAGATTCTTCTACATCACCAGAAATAATTCTTTGTGCTAGTCCTTCAACAATAGCAGTTTTACCAACTCCAGGTTCTCCAATCAATACAGGGTTATTTTTAGTACGTGTGGACAAAACTTGAACAACCCGACGGATTTCATCATCTCGTCCAATTACAGGGTCTAATTTACCTATTCGAGCTAGTTCGGTTGAATCCCGACCATAGCGACTTAAAGATTGATAACGTGATTCAGGGTCTTGATCTGTAATTTTCTCACCACCTCGAAACTGTTCTAAGACTTTTAACAAGTCTTTATTAACAACCCGTGTTGGCGAAGTATTTTGCCAGCAGCACCATTTTTTCTTCTGCTATAGCAAGCAGCAAATGTTCAGTGCTGATATGTGCATCTTGGAGTTTGTCGGCTTCTTTTTGTGCAGCAGTAAGTTGAATAAAGGCGGGAGGAAAAAATCTTTCCTGACTTGTCCCAGTAACTTTAGGTAAGCTTTTTATTGCTTCTTCTAGCTCTGCCAAAATCATTGGAGGACGTATTCCTATTTTTCTAAAATAGGTCTAATTACTCCTCATTTGATTCAAGCATAGTTATAAGCAGTGTTCGTCAATTTGTTGATTTTGTGACGTTCTGCCAGCTTAGTAGCTGAATCTATAGCTTCTTGAGCGCGAATTGTAAATCTATCTCGGTGCATAAACCATCCAATTATTTACAGATTTTATTAAACTTACTAGTAAAAAGATAATTTAAGCTTTGTTCTTAAAAACAAGCAATAGAATGTCTTCCTAAAATACACTAACCTACTTTATCTATCCCATCATTGGTCGCGTTTTGACTCATCAACTTCTCTTAAAATATCCAAAATCAAATTAGTATTATTAGGAGCAGTAATGTTTTGCTTAAATTCTACAGGAGATTTTCCATTTCAAAACGGCCTTCTTCTAGTTCAACAAAACATCGAAAAGCTGCATTACTACGTAATTCCCCCATTTGAGCATCTGCAATTTGTCCATAGTTAAAGTAAATTTTTCCTTGTACAGTAGTAGCATTAATAGTAAGTATCCCAGTAATACGGCTATTTTCCACTATTTGAATTACATCAAAATAGTAATTGTTGATAGATCTCCTGTTAATACTTTTTACAGCTTTTTCACGTTGGACGGATGGATAAGTAGCTTGTGGGCGGGGTAATGGCCTAGGTATTGGTCTAGGTATTAGGGGCATTGGTCTGGCGGCTGGCCTAGGTATATGTTGCATTGGGGTATTGGTTGTAAGGGTTGGGTTATTGCTCTTCTAGGTGCCTCTGCATTTGGGGTAATTAAATTTATTGATAAAGCAGGATTAAGACCTTTTGCTTGCATTATATTTTCATTTGCACGATCTATATCTCCTGATTCAGCATAAATCTTTGATAAAGCTAGGGCTTGTTCAGCCCCTTTATCTGGTAAATTATAATCAACATAAATTTCTAATAATTTTTCTCGTAAAGAAATATTCTTAGGGCAAGATTCAATAGCTTTTTCTAACGTGCTAATAGCTCTTTCAACAAAACGATATTTTAGAAGTAACTCTGAATCCAGAATTACACCTTCAATATCTACAGAAGATTTGTTATCTGCAAAAGGATTAGACTTACTTCCAAACATTTTATTTATTAAGCTAAAGGAACACTAGATTTTTACCATAAGAACATACTAAATACTCTGTAAACTAAGTAATATAGCAATTTTGTATTCTTAACTCTTAAGCCCCAAAGGGGCGACATAACTGTAACCTAGGGCGCAAGCCCTAGGAAATAATAGTTAAGTCTCTTTAAGCCCTGTAAGGGCGACATAGTCTTTAAATGCTAAGAAAATACTTCTGTCGCCCCGTTGGGGCTTTTTGGGAATTGCTCATTATCATACGTAGGGCTTGCGCCCTACGCTACATATCTATCGCCCCGTTGGGGCTTTAAGAAATAAAAATTTCAGATTACTTAGTTTACGCTGTACTAACTACACTGCAAACTAAGTAATATAGCAATTTTGTATTCTTAACTCTTAAGCCCCAGAGGGGCGACATAACTGTAGCCTAGGGCGCAAGCCCTAGGAAATAATAGTTAAGTCTCTTTAAGCCCTGTAAGGGCGACATAGTCTTTTAATGCTAAATCATACGTAGGGCTTGCGCCCTAGGCTACATATCTGTCACCCCGTTGGGGCTTAAGATTAAAATATCAGAATATTTAGTTTACAGTGTACTAAATATAGATTTATAAATTTAAGGACTCTCTAAGCCAATCCAAATACTTTTCTGAACCGCGATTAATGGGCAAAGCTATAATTTCTGAGTGTCATAAGCATGTAACTCTTTTACTTTTTCTTCTAATCGTTGATAAAAAGCTAAGTCAGTTTTAGCAATTAAAAGCAATTCTTGTTCACGACAAAGCTTTCCTTCCCAACGATAAACCGATTCTATTTGATTAACAATATTGACACAGGCTGCAAGGTTTTCTACTACTAGGCTTTCTGCTATTTTGTCAGCTAGTTCTTTTTTATCTACAGTAATTAAAACTACCATAGCAGTAGTTTGTTTTAAGACCTCTACAGATTGTCTAGCAATTTCGTCTTTTCCGTTTCTTCAGGCTGACCAATATCTTTTCATCCATAACTATTTCTGCTATAAGGTAGGCTTCTGCTAATTCTTTTGCTTTAGAAAAATCTCGTCCATCTACTAGTAAAACTACTGATGTAGCGGCTGGAAATAAACCACTGCTACTAGTTTCACCTTGTATTAAGGCTCGAATATCATTCTGCTCTAAAAGTCCTCGTATCATTTGTGCTTCAGTAGCAGTTGAAAACCTACGTAATTCTACCATTGGTGCATCGCTAATATCATGGATTCTGTTTTCATCTGTCAATTCTTCAACTAAATCTAGGTCACATTCATTACAATGTGTAATTTCTCGCTTATACTCAGAAAGGCATTTAGGACAAAATGGCATAGTATATATCCTTAATTTGAAAGAATCTAATAAAGTAAGAAAGGGTTAATTGTACAAAACCCTTTAAGTTGGCAGCAAGCTATTTAAGGCTAGAATTAAAATAAATATTTAGCTTGAAAATTACCGCTTTTCAAGGCTTCAACAAGTTCTGACATATTTTCAATATTAGATGGAAATTCTGTTACACATTTTCCTATTTGGCCTACTACATGTGCATCACTTCCACCAGTAAGTTTTAGATTAAGTTTTTCTGCCTTTTCCCAAGCCATGCGGTTTTCTTCAATATCTGACTTTGCATTATAGCCTTCAATAGCAAAAATACCTATTAAAGTTTCTAACTTCTCACCAATACTAGCAGCTTTAAAGCGAAAAGGATGTGCAGGAATACAAACACCTCCACAACTACGAACATAATCAACAATTTTTTGTGCTGGTAGGTTAGTTTTATTTTCAAATTCTTGCCATTGTGCTTGATTAACTCCATAAACTAACAGATCCCCTAAATCTGTTGTAACTTCCACTCCTCGAAAGACTTTTAGTCCTGTCCCTAGAGCAAACTCTTCTGCGGTTTCTGATGCTTGAAATGAATTGTGTTCCATTACACAAACTGCGTCTAATCCAACATAAATAGCTTGTTCAATTAAATCTTCAGGAGCAATTAAAGAGTCTTGCGAATAAATAGTGTGAATATGTAAATCTATAATCATAAAATATTGTTATCTTTCTAAATAATTTATTTAGAATATTTAGCTATTACTAGGTTTTATTAAATATTCTAATTGCTGTGCTAAAAAAAGGTACGAGTTTAATTTTTCTCTGTTGTGAGAAATTTTTAGCTAGTTGAATCATTGTAAAACTAGCTAGTAAAGCACCTGGAAATAATCCTAAAACTACTCCTGCATGACCTATTAAAACTTTGCCTGTAAAACCCCCAAAAGCTGCTCCTAATATTAAACCTATTGTTAATAAGCTAATACCCACAATTGTTGCAACCACTTGACAACGATATTGCAAACTTAAATCTTTAGGTGTTTTAGCTAGTTCATCAGCTTGTTTTGCTAAGTTGGTGCAACGTTGGCAAAAGTTATTAAAAGCATCAAAAGATCTGATTGGTGACAGATTTCACACCTAAACGCTAGCCCTTCTTTTTTTAGTTTTATATCCACAAATTAAACTCCTACTATCTAGCAGACTGATATTTTGCTATTTTAACTTAAAATAAGTAATCCTAAATAACTGTAATCTCGTTATTGCAAAAAAATAGTAAAAAAAGTTAAATTTGCTTTACTCTCTTGATAATTAATAGAAGGAAAAACTAATGAAGTTAGAAGATTGGAAAAATGAAGGTGGATACCTTAAATATGGTAGCCACACGGTCTTTTATCGTGATGATGGTCAAGGAGAAGATATTTTAATTTGTATTCATGGTTTTCCAACTTCGTCTTGGGATTGGCATCTTTTATGGCCCGAATTAACCAAGCGTTTCAGAGTTATTGCTCCTGATATGCTAGGTTTTGGTTTCTCTGATAAACCTGCTGAAGATGTTTATTCTATTGATTATCAAACTACACTACACGAAACATTGCTTAGGTGTTTAGAAGTAAAGCAAGCTTATATTTTAGCTCAAGATTATGGTGATACTATTACACAAGAATTATTAGCCCGTTATGAAGATCGAAAAAAAAATAACCAAGCAGGTTTTGAAATAAAAGGGATTTGTTTTCTTAATGGTGGAATGTTTCCTGAAGCACACCAAGCTTTACTAATTCAAAAATTATTGATGAGTCCATTAGGCGCAATTTTTAGTAAATTAATTTCTGAAGGGCAATTTAAGAAAGGTTTTATAGCAATGTTTGGCCCAAATACTAAGCCAACAGAAAGAGAAGTAGATAATTACTGGCAACTCTTAAAATACAATAATGGGACAGCAGCAGCACATAAAATCATCCGTTATTTAGAAGAAAGAAAAAAGTTTCGTAATCGTTGGGTAGGAGCAATGCAAACAACCAAAGTTCCTTTACGCTTAATTAATGGGATGTTTGCACCTACTTCTGGGCAAGCAATGGCTGATCGGTATCGCGAATTGATTCCAAATCCTGATGTAGTACCATTACATAATATAGGCCATTATCCACAAATAGAAGCCCCAGAAAAAGTTTTAGATGCTCTATTAGAATTTTTAAGTAATATTGCTAGCCGCCAATAAAAATTATTTACTAGCTAATTAATTTTATAGTAAGAACTTAGGGGAATTGATTGATGAAAAAATTTTTACTCAATTTAATATTATTTTGCTTGTTACTTAGCCCGCTAAATTCTGTGTTAGCGCAAAATCCTGGGGCTACAGGAGTAGATAAAATTAATGCTTCAGCAATGAAAGATTATCTTTATTTTATTGCTTCTGATGAGATGGAAGGACGAGACACACCATCTAAAGGGTTAAATATGACGGCCAAGTTTTTGGCTATGAACCTTTCTATGTGGGGCTTAAAGCCTGGTGGGGACAATGGTTCATATTTTCAAAAAATCCAAATACGTCGTAACAAAACAGACCGTGTTAATAGTTCTGTAACATTTGGAGGTCAGAGCTTTAAGTTAGGAGAAGATTTTTTTGCTTTTCCTAATGAAACAGATTTAACAGCACCTCTTGTTTTTGCAAGTCATGGCTGGGTAATTAAATCTAAAAATATCAACCCTTATCAAAACCTTGATATTAAAGACAAAATTGTTGTTATCTCCAATGGTTTTCCACAAGGTCTTAGCTATAATGACCTAACAGGAAATGAAGGAGAAGATTGGTTTGAGCCTTTTGATTATATAGAAAAAAATGGTGGTAAAGCAGTTATCCTAATTCCAAGTTTTGAAAGTTTAGCTAGCTGGGATAGAACTGTTTCTTATTTTGAAGAACAAGGACAAACAATTTTTGAAAAATTAGAAGAAAAATCTTTTCCTTACCTGTGATAAGCCCTTCCCCAAAATTACTAATAAAAATGTTTAGCGAAGAATCCCAATCAGCTAATAGTATTTTCCGTGATGTTAGTCAAACAATTGCCCCTTTGAATTAAAGCAAGACAAAAAAATCTCCTTAAAAATAGCTGTTAAAACTGAAAAAGAAGTCTCTCAAAATGTAATTGCAATTTTAGAAGGTAGTGATCCAACACTAAAAAATGAGTATGTAGCCATTGGCGCACATTATGACCATGTTGGTGTAGGCTCGCCCGTAAATGGAGATAAAATCTATAATGGTGCTGATGATGATGGGTCAGGCACAGTAGCAGTTCTACAACTTGCAGAAGCCTTTTCTCACGCGCCGTCACGCCCTAAACGTTCAATAATGTTTGTTTGGCATTGTGGAGAGGAAAAAGGCTTACTTGGTTCACGCTATTTAATGAAATTTCCAACTGTACCGCTTAATCAAATCATTACACAATTAAATATTGATATGATTGGTCGTAGCAAAGAACCAAACGACACTAAACCAGCTAATAAAGAGCTTTCCGGCCCAGATGAAATTTATGTAATTGGCTCAAAGCTAATGAGTAGCGAACTAGGCCAAGTTAGCGAATCGGTAAATAACTCATACTTAAAATTAAAATTTAATTACACTTATGATGATCCAAATGACCCTAATAGATTTTTCTATCGTAGCGATCATTATAATTATGCTAGAAAAGGTATCCCAATTATTTTCTACTTTAATGGAGTTCATGAAGATTATCATAAACCCTCAGATAGCCCTGATAAAATAGATTATCAAAAAATGGAAAAAGTCACCCGTACTATCTATATGACTACATTAGATTTAGCTAATCGCGCATCTCGTCCTGTTGTAGATAACCCATTGCCAGACGCATATACTCGTGAACGCGATTAATTAATTAACATTAGGGATTTTTATATTGTATAAAATCCCTAAGCTCCAAACATAAAAGCAATGCTAAGTTTAGAAGCAAAATTAAATGCAGAAGCGATTCAAAAACGCTGCTTTGATTTACTAGTTTGGACATTGCAACATTTTACCCCTAAGCTACAACATTTTTTTCTTACCCAACAAAGAAGTTTTAATCCTCTATCTGACAAAATTCAGTTCTGGGATACAGGCTATCAAACTAACTCTAACACCAAAGAATGTGCTGAAAAAATCAAAAAAAATATCTATCTTTATTGGCAAGAAAATTACAAAAATGTAGATAATAATCATCAAGCTTTAATTGAGCTTGCTAGCAAAATATTGGATCCAACCAGTGACTTATGTAAATTGCTTGAAATTGGTGATGGTGTTGGAAGTGAAGAAAATTTAGGATTTCACTTAGAACTTATAGGCGGCGCGGTTGGACATATTATTTCTGCTGAAGCTCTTTTAATTAGTAGTAGTCATCGTAAAACTCCTTTTAGTTTTCAAGCTCTATTGGATATAGCAAACTTAAATAAAAATAACAATCCTAACCAATATAAACAAATTAAGTATTCTAATTTAATTGCATTATTAAATTACACAGTTCAAAACAATCTTATAACAGCAGAAAATTTGCATATTTACCTAGCAGAATATCTTTATGCACGACTATCTTCATTTTCCAAAATTCTGCCTAGCGCATTTATTCCTATTTTGTTACCGCTAAGAGGTTTAGCACAATGGCGAGCTATGGCTGGCTGGATCTGTCCTAAAAATAAGCAGTTAAAAGAGCATCTTAGATTAGTTAGAAAGTCGCCTCCTGAATCATTAATTTTAGCAATTGAGGAAATTTACTCTATTAATTTAATAGATGTTTTTATTTTTCTACTTGAAGACGCTATTTCTAAACACACAGATGCTTTGGAAAGAATGAAAAACGTTGCAAATGTTTTTTCTCATTTATGGATTGCAGAAGAAATTTTATTTTTCAGAGAAAATTCTTTAACCCTTCATTTGTCAGCAGAAAAAAGAGCTAATAATTTAACTTCAAAGCCAATATTAGAATCTACAGCAGAAAAATCTAAACTCCTGATAATTGAAGAAGATAGCAACTCTACGGCAACAATAATTTTTAATCTAAACAAACATAAAGATGCTTATTTACTTAAAAAAGCCTTTGGTTTTGATTTAGTAATTTACAGAAATTGTCCAGGTGTAAAGTTAAATCTACCTGGTCAAGAAGAATATTGGGAAGCACAATTTAGAGAAAAACTTTCCCGAACAGCAGCAATTATTATTAAAGAACAATATTTTCTTACTCAAGGCTTAACTCATGAAATTATGAACACCTTAATCCGTCGGAGTCGTTACCGCGTTCTTTATGCTAAAAGCTTAAATAATGAGCCTATAGAAAAGGCTGAAGTGCTTTATACTTGCGCCGTTCTACAAGAGCTTTATCATCTTACAGATGCAATTAGAACTGTAACAAAATTTGATAATCCTAAAACTTACTTATTAAAACTTGTTAATAACACTAATGCTTTTAACTTACAAGAGTTTGCTGACCTTTGGCGTAAAACTATTCAAG
Organism: Blastocatellia bacterium; assembly: GCA_016713405.1. Classification (NCBI taxonomy): domain Bacteria; kingdom Pseudomonadati; phylum Acidobacteriota; class Blastocatellia; species Blastocatellia bacterium. The sequence goes on along the minus strand of JADJPF010000015.1, from coordinate 76,192 downwards.
AAATTATTCAGCATTTATTATTCTCTCTAATTAACTCTAGTAGTATTGCTATTATTTTTCATAAAGCTGAGTGTAGCAAATCAAATGATTGTTTATGTCCAAAACTAGAACAAAATAGCAATTTAGCAGAAATACCTATATTTCCACCATTTAGCATAGAAGCAACCTCATTATTTTTAGTAGGAATACATGAGATTTTAGGTAATGCAATCCAATACTTAGCTAAACAACTAGAACAAAACAAGAAATTTTTCTTAAAGTCAAAAGATCTAGTAAGTTACATTATAGATATAAAATTTTCCTTAATTTTAGAAGAGGATGAATTTTATGAATTACTGATTTCTAACTCTGTAGCAGAGGACGAAAAGCCAACAGAACTTTCCGATGGGCTAAAAAGAACTCAAAACTTGCTTTCCTGTTTTGTATTTCGCAATGATAAAGGAGAAGAAAAAAAGTTAGTTGAATTTTTGCTTGTAGATAAATCACCATCAAATTACCATTCTATTGCTATAAGATTTCGTCCTCAGCTTGTTTTCCAAAAATAAAAATTTATGAGTGATAAGCTACAAATTCTATTAATTGATGATGTAAATGACTATATTTCTTATCCTGTTTTAAGAGCAGATGAGCTAGATTTACTGCACATAGACACTTGGACAACTGCCCAGCATTTACTTAACGCTCAGACAGAATTAATTGACCCTGACATAATCTTAATTGACATTAATTTTCAAGCTGACCAAAGTGCGCCAAGGTGGAAGGACAGTGAAGTAGATTATGGAGACAAAAAGCCTACAGGTTTATTTATTGGGCTAGCCTTTTCCGGTCTGCTTTATCGTAGCGGAATGCCTCGGATTGGAAGCATTTATAGTGCTGACCCAAGTTTATTTAGAGATGATCCAGCAACTAGAACTGCTGCTGCTCTGTTGGATATGGCCGTTAATCGTCCAAATAAACTTTGGTCAAAAGTGTCAATTGATGACTGGTTTGACAACTTTAATTTAGGCTCAGATCCTCATCATGCTTGCAAAATAGCAATAATAAAACTGCGGGAAAAAATCATTATTTGGTGCCAAGACGACCTTGAAAAACGACTAACCGTTACACCAAAATCTTATTGGCAAGTAGCAACAAACTTAAAGCAAATTACTAATATTGCTGAACTACCCAACTTAAAAAATAAATTAAGTTTAGAGTTTGTTACTTGTTTTGGAGTAAAACGAAAATTAAATTTATGCTCTTTATTTGCTGAATGTGATTTATCAAACTTTGTTTCTTTGGCAACAGAGTTTCTTCAAAAAATTAATTATTTGCCTACGCTATTAAAAGAATGCCTAGAATATGCAGAGCAAATTAATGAAGGCTCACGACTTACAGTAATTATTCCAGAAACAAAACCTTTAGAACGTTTAGTAGTATTGCTAATTTTACTCTTAAACTGGTGGCAGCAAAGACCAGAAATTTGGCGCACAGAGCTTAATTATTCTTGGGACTTGGACAATGCTTGTCCATCTGTAAAGCCTTCACCTAGCTTAAAAATCTATCTTAAACGCCTAGCTAACGCATTATGTGATTTTACTAATATTGATGTTACAGATTTATCCGTTACTGCCCAAGAAATTGAGGTTTATTTATCAGCAAAAAGCTCTCAGCTAGCTATTTTTAATAAAAAAGTAGTAATTGAATTGCTGCCAATGCTTTTTAAGGCTGGAGTCTTAAGAAAAACTGCTAATAACAAATGGAAGGTTTTAGAGCAGAAAATTGAGCGAGAGCAAAAGATTGATTGTTGGCAACCAGACATATCAGGTATTAAATTTTTACAACAAGATTTCCTGGATAGTCTTCAAATGCAAACCAATCAATTTCAACGAATTATCCAGGAAGCTAACAAAATATTTAATTTTTCTCTTCCGATTTATTGGGAAAATTACTGGAAAGGAAACGGGCAATTTCAACTGCCTATTTTTTTTAGAGTGATGTTGCAAGATTATGTAAAGGAATATTTACTTTGGAATAAAGAATCTGAATGGCCTACCTGGTTACTAGATAAAATAACGTAGAGTTTAACAATGCAGGTAATATCTTAATTATTCTTTTTCATTATCTTCAAGCTTATCTTCAAGCTTATCAACTCTTTCAGAAGTTTCAACAGCCAAATGAGAAACTTGTTTAAGGATATCATTAGTTTCTTTAAGGGTATCTTTAGTTTTTTAAGGGTATCTTTTAGTTTTTGGCTCTTCCGACCCGTGGAGGCCACAAGATATAGCGTTGTAAGAAAAGCAAAAAATAACCTGGAGATCGCTTTGAAAATACGAGAAGAGGTAAAATGCCATAAGAACGACGTTTAAGAACTTTAATTTTGTTGTAAGACCTTCAACAAAGCCAGAGGATTCACGGTCAAGAAAATAATTAGTAATAGAATCTAGGGATTGTTAAGAGTAGTTAAAAAGAATCAAAACAGGATAAAGAACTATTCTTAACTCTATCAACCCAAGATAAAATAGAAAGGGTTGCTTCTATTTTTGATGGAGATTTGTCAAAATATCTGTTAGCTCTTCTCTAAAGTCATAGCCATTTTAATGAAGGAGATAAAGAAAAGACTTTTTTAGTTGTGATTGTTGTTCTACTTCTAGGTCAAGAGGATTTTGCCTAAAAGTCCACATACCCCTTGTTCTTCATACTCGGTTTCGGCAATCTTTTTTTAGTCTTTTAACTCACTTTTTCTTTTTTTGCTGCACCTTCTCATAAGCTTTCGCTATGTGAAAACGATCGCTACTATTTGTGCTTGAGGAAGCTCTTCTTTTGCTGCATTTATATATCCTTCATACAGATCTGTACATACTCTTTCTATAGTTAGTTTAATTCGTGATGGTATATTACTTAAGAATGTTTTTACTGTTTTTTGTTCCTGCTATATTTACCCTTGCCCCCATTGTTGATATTATTGCTACATAATCCTTATGTCCTTTTTTTAGTGCTATCTCATCTATTCCTATCACTGGTACACTTTCGTATATTTCCAGTCCACACTTGTTTTTATATTTCTGTCTATTATCCCTCTACTTCTCTTGGCTTACTGCTTGTTTTTTACTGCAATCTACTATCGTTGAGTTTATTAGCTCTACTAGTATCATTTGCTCATATGCTTTTGTATGCGCTGAATTAGCCCTCATACCATTCACTTTTTGTGTCGTTGTTGGATTTCCTTCACAATACGGACATCTATATCTTTTCGGTCGTATTTCTGCGTATACTTTCCTATTGAATACTGTAAATGCCTTAGTCTTATTTTTCTATCATATCCTGAAAGTTCTTGATTTCCCCACACTTTCTACATTTTGTCCCTCTTCTAGTTTTCACCTTGATTATTATTTCCTTTTCTGTTTATTTCTGCCCTATTACTCTTACCCTTCTATATCTAGCGGAATTTCTATTTTCCCATTTTTCTTACCCCGCTTGTCAAGTCTTGTCAAATTTTTGTTTTTTATTCTACACTATATCTTGTGGCCTCCACGGAATTACGGAAGAGCCGTTTTTTAAGGTCGTCTCTAAATTCCTTAGTCTCTTTTCTTAAATCTTCTAAATCAATACTAAATTTTGCTTGCCAATCTAATAAAGCATCTAATTTATTGTTAAATTTGATTTCAAATTCAGCTTGGCGTTTTTCATATTCACCTTGTCTTTTTGCAGTTTCAAATTGAATATCAAGTATCTGTGCATGTTTTACAGACATTTCTGCTTGTTGAGTGATAATAAATTCTATTAATTTTTGAATTTCTTTATTTGTCATAGCCTACCTACTTCGCTGTTTTTGTTGAGTTTAGCATAGTTTTTATTGATGCTTCCAAAGCTTTATTTTGCTAGAGTAGAGAAACTTTTTTAGAAAACTGACCGTAGTCTAAAAATAAACTTTAGTCAGATTGTTACAATAAATTAACTATGGGATTAAGAGAAGAAAAACGAACTGCCACCCGTGAGCAAATCATTTCTACAGCAATTTCACTATTTACCAAACAAGGTTATGAAACAACCACTATAGACGATATTACTAAAGCTGCCAAAGTAGCTAAGGGAACATTTTATTATCATTTTGAATGTAAAGAGGAACTAGTTTTAGCACTTGGTGAAACATCTATGTTAGAAAACGCTTTGCGTACACAAATAGCTATAGAAACAGGTCAATCACCTCTTATTGCACTTCAGGATTTTCTAGCAGAAGCCGCAAGATGGCTAACAGAAAACCGTAAGCTAGCTAATATTTTTTTCCACTATAGCATTAGTAATTATCAGCATATGAAAAAGCATCATGAGCGTCATGATCATCCTTCATTTAGGCAGGTTGTCCATAAGTTTTTAGCCACAGCACAAGAAAAAGGCGAGCTTAGAAATGATATTTCTTCCTATGAGCTTTCACAAATCTTTGGGCTTGTTTTCATCCATTCAGTAAGATATTGGCTAGAATCTAGTGAAAATATTTCATTAAAAGAAAAACTTAATTTTTGTCTTTCTTTGTTTTTAGAAGGTGCTAAACCAAGTCTGGATTTCTCTTTAGCTAAAGGAGTTCCACCTTATGAGCAATGCAAGTCAAGTAGCAATTAATTTTATAAATGATGAAGAAATTACAAGTAGCAAAATCTTAGATTGGACAACAGCAGCATTAGCTGGAGCCGCGCTTTGTGGTGGAAAAGGCTGGAAATTAGGCCAGCTTTACCGCTATGGCTTTCAAGTTCCTGTAGGCGGTGTAGTTACAGCCAACCTTTATCAAGAAATAATGCTTAGCCCAGAGTTAAAAAGCCTACAATTAGAATTAGAAAATATATCCCCTTTATCCGTCTCAGAAGCTCAAATAATAGAAAAACTTAATAAAATCCAAGAGATTTTAGCCAACATTAATTTTTCAAAAGAATTTACATTAGAGCTAGAAAATTTTCTTAAACGAAATAACTTATTAAATACATCTGTTGCCGTTCGTTCTAGCGCGACGGCAGAAGATAGCGAAACGGCTTCATTTGCTGGTATTCATCGCAGTTTTCTAAATGTTCAAGGGCTAAGAGAAATAATTGATGCAATTAAAGGTTGTTATGGCTCACTTTGGACACCACAAGCAATTGCTTATCGTCGTAAAATGAATTTGAAAGATGACCAAGTGGCTTGTGCTGTAGTAATTTGTGAGATGGTCAAGGCTAAATCAGCCGGTGTAGCATTTTCTTGCGACCCGCGAACAGGTCAACTTAATGTTGTAACAATTAATGCTGTCAATGGTTTAGCTGAGGCCCTGGTTAGTGGTCAAGTTAATCCTGAAGAAATTACAGTTTTATCTAAAGAAGGTAATCTAACTGAAATATCAAGAAAAAGCCCTGAGCAACAAGTTTTAACTCCAGAACAAACAATAAAATTAACTCAACTGGTTTGGCGTATTCATTGGGCAATAGGAAAAGGTGATAACCCACAGGACATAGAATGGGCATTTGATGGAGAAAAGTTTTGGCTGCTTCAAGCTAGACCTGTAACCCGTTTACCTCATTATACTTTCCCAAATATTGAGCATTTACCAATAATTTGGTCAACCGGAAATATTCAAGACGCTGTTGCAGGTGTACCGACTACTTTAACCTGGCATATGGTGCATGACTTTGTTTCTGAAATTTTATATGAAATCTTAGATGCAATGGATTATCCCAGAAAAGACGGTTCACCAATGCTTAAGCGTTTTAACGGACGTGGTTATTTTGAAGTAACAACTATGCAATGGGCTTTTTATGATGCTGTTGGAATGTCTCCCGAAGACACTTCACGGGGACTAGGCGGTCATCATCCTTTAATTCCTGTGCCTTCAGGCGATCCCCTAAAAGGTAAAGTAGGATTAACACGTAAACTAAGACAAATAAAATTTCTTAGAGTATTGCTTAAGATTTCCCGACAAATGCCAAAAGATATTGTCACTTTACAAACACGCATAAAGGGTTGGAAAAACACAGATGTAGCAAGTAAATCTAATCAAGAATTAGCAGATTTAGTTAGGGAAATTTTAGTTTTTCAATATGAATTTGCTAAAAAGTTTCAGTTGGCTAATGCTAATGCTGGTGCGTGGGTGACACCAATTAAAGAAACGCTAACAAAAATTAAACCTGAGAGGGCCGAGGCTTTAACTACAGCGGTTTTAGCTGGTAGCGGACAAGTTACTACAGCAGAGCATGGTTATCAACTTTACCATTTAGCCAAAGTAGCACAACAAGACACAGACGCACTTACTTATCTAAAACAAACACCAATTATTGCTAAAGACTGGCAAAAGCTTCCTAAAACATCTAGTTTTCGTCAAGAGTTTGAAAAGTTTTTAGCTGAATTTGGACATCGGGCAGTTTATGAAGCTGAAACAGCCAACCCACGATGGAATGAAGACCCTAGCTATTTATTTGAACAAATACAATTAATTTTAAGCTCAGAAAACATCACTTCCCCAAAAAACACTGCTATAGCAGTTCGTCAAGCAGCAGAAAAAGAAATTTCAGAGCTTTCTTTTCCTTATCGTCCTTTAATCAATTGGTTTACTAAAAAAGCTCGCCAAGGTGCAGCACTACGCGAACTTAGCAAATCTACGTTAGTTGCAACCATAGAGCCTATTAGAAAAATTTGCGTAGAAGTTGGTAAACGCCTTGTTAACAGTGGTTTCTTAGATGATCCAACAGATATTTTTCATTTAAGCGGTTTTGATATGGAAGCTTATTTAACAGGCCAATGGAACGGACAAGGAGCAAGAGAAATAGCAACAGACAATAAAAACCAAAGAGAAATTTGGTTAAAAGAAACAACTATTAAAGATTTTTATATTTTTGATCATTTTGGCAACCCTACAACAAATACTAGCGCAGTCAATAAACCAGCAATAATAGAAAAAACTTCAAATGGCACAATATTAAAAGGTTTAGCAGTATCTAGCGGGAAATATTCAGGTATTGCAAGAATTATTATGCACCCATCAGAAGGCAATCTGTTAGCTCCAGGAGAAATACTTATAGCCCCTACAACTGACCCAGGTTGGACACCTCTTTTTTTACGTGCTTCAGCAATAGTTATGCAAGTAGGAGGATTTTTATCTCATGGCGCGATTGTTGCGCGTGAATATGGACTACCAGCAGTAGTAAATATTCCTAATCTGCTTACTATAATTAAAAATGGTCAACATATAACTGTTGACGGTGATAAAGGCCAAATAATGATCAAAGACTAAGTTTATTTTGTTCTCTTCATTTTTTTATAACGAGGTGACAAATGTATAAAAAACTTGTTGTTATCATTATTTTATTAATCTCATTTGGTATTGTAGTAACAGGAATGTATACAAAAAGCGAAAGCACAAAAGTAGAACTTTTGCTTTTTGGAACAATCGAAGCTCAAGAAGTACAAATTGGTTCTAAAATTGGTGGTCGTGTCATAGAAGTTTTAGCACAAGAAGGGCAAATAGTAAAAAAAGGGACTCCTCTAGTACGATTTGATAATGACACCCTGCTAGCAGAAAAAAAACAACTCCAAGCAAAAATTGACCAAGCTGAGGCTTATCTAAAAAAGCTAGAAAATGGTTATCGGACAGAAGAAATTGCACAAGCCCAAGCAACTGTTAATCGTGAACTAGCCCAATTAGAAGCCTTAAAAAATGGCCCACGTCCCCAAGAAATTTCCCAACTAAAAGAAGAAATTATTGGTGTAAAAGCTGAACTAAATCACTATAAAACCTCCTTAGCTAGATTAGAACAGCTTTTTAAGGAAGGCTATGTTTCTAAACAAAGCTGTGATGATATGGCTGCTAAAGTGGCTTTAAGCGATTCTCGTTATCAATCCTTGCAGCAAAAACTTGATCTTTTAGAAGCAGGGACAAGAAGCGAAGATATTCGTGTAGGTCAAGAACGTTACCAACAAGCTATTGCTAACCTAAAATTACTTAAATCTGGTGCAAGAAGCGAAGATATTTTGGAAGCTAAAGCACGACTAGCCGAAGCTAATGCGACGCTTGAAAAACTTAACACCCAACTAAATGAAGCAGAAGTAATTGCTCCTGTTGATAGTCAAATAGATTTGCTTAGTGTTCGAGTAGGCGATCTAGTTCAAGCAACTAGCCCTATTGCAAGACTTTTGGAAAGTGATCAAATTCGTGTACGTGTCTATGTGCCAGAGCCTGATCTGGGTTTTGTCCAGGTTGGACAGGAGGTAGAAGTTTTTGTTGATTCTTTTCCTAACAAAGCTTTTCTTGGAAAAGTAGAACAAATTTCAGCTAAAGCTGAATTTACACCCCGAAATGTTCAAAATCGTGATGAACGTTCTCATCAAGTTTTTGCAATTAAAATTCATATTGATAACAAAGAAGGCTTACTTAAGGCTGGCATGGCGGCTGATGTTAAATTAAAGCCAAAGGAGTAAGCTATGATAAATACAATAGATCCAGTAATTTCAACAAAAGATTTAACCATCAAATTTGGCAAATTTATTGCTGTTAACAAAGTTTCTTTTCAAGTAAAAACAGGTGAAATCTTTGGCTTACTTGGGCCAAACGGCTCTGGTAAAACTACGATTATTAAAGCTTTATGTGGGCTAATTACTCATGCAACTGGTGAAGGTAAAATTCTTGGTTTAGATATTCATAAAGATTCTTTTAAAATTAAAAAACGCATTGGTTATATGTCTCAAAAATTTAGTCTTTATGAAGAGCTAACAGTAAACGAGAATTTAGATTTTTATGCTGGCATATACCATATGAAAAAAGATCAAATAAAGCTTACGTAAACCTGAAGTTTTAGAGCTAACAGGCTTAACCCCTTATTTAGAACGTCGTGCAGGTGCTTTATCTGGTGGTTGGAAACAACGTTTAGCTTTAGGATGTGCAATTATTCATGAACCTGAAGTATTATTCCTAGATGAACCTACTGCGGGAATTGACCCTGTAGCACGTCGGGCTTTATGGGATCTGCTTTTTAAGCTTTCTGCTAATGGGATAACTATTTTTGTTACAACACATTATATGGATGAGGCCGAAAGATGCCGCCGTGTTGGTTATATCTATTTATCAAACTTAATTGCTGTTGGAACTGTTGACGAACTAAGAACGTTGCCAGAAGTTTCTCCTGTTGGTTCAACACGCTTAGAAATTCTTTCTAGCTCTCCATCTGAAGCATTAAGTTTTATTAAAGATCTTCCCTATGTTTGGGAATCAACAATTTTTGGTCAATCAATTCATATACTTTGTGAAAAGACTCAAAGTAGTTCCAAATTGAAAGAAGACCTAGAAACAGCAGGTTTTACAAATCTAGTAATAAACCCTATCAGACCTTCCTTAGAAGATATTTTTGTCACTCTAACTAATAATATTACTAACAACATATCGCTGTTAGGAGGTACAAAGTTATGAGTGAAAATTATCTTTTTTCAGGCTTAATTCCTGTTTTTAAGAAAGAAATACTTCAGATACTACGCGACCCAACAACATTATTTTTTGCTCTTTTTATACCTATTTTTGAAATGGTTTTACTAGGCGTTGCTGTAGATACTAATGTACGTCAAATAAAAACAGTAGTTTATGACCTGGCAAAAACTCAGGAAAGTCATCTTTTAATTGAACGTTATATTAATAGTGATGACTTTAATGTAGTTGCTAGAGTAAATTCTGATAAGGAACTTTATGATAAAATTGTTGCAGGAGAAGCAAAAGTTGGAATTAAAATTCCTGAAGATTACTCACGCGCTCTGCAAAAAGGTATAAACACTAGTGTCTTACTGCTAGTTGATGGTTCGGAATCAAATGTTACAAGTGAGGCAGTAAATGTATCTAGTGCTATTACTTTACAAGAATCATTAAAACGAATTGTAGCAAAATCACCTGGTGTAGTTGAATCACGGCATAAAGTTCTTTTTAATCCCAGCACTCGTTCAGCTAACTTTTTTATTCCTGGGTTAGTCGCTGTAGTCTTACAAATGATGTTAATTGCTTTAATTTCATTTTCTTTAGTAAAAGAACGGGAACGAGGAACATTAGAAAATCTTTACCTAGCACCTATTAGCCCATTAGGGTTAATGGTAGGAAAGATGTTGCCTTATGGGATATTAGGATTTTTTGAGCTTTGCTGGATTTTACTGGTGATGCGTTATGCTTTTGATGTACCAATTCATGGAAGTGTAATTTTACTATTAATTTTCTCTATTCCTTTTATTTTAACTATTTTAGGGATGGGGCTAATTATTTCTACAAAAGCGCGTACTCAAAGCGAAGCAATGCAAATGGCGATGAGTACATTGCTACCAGCAATATTTTTGTCAGGCTATATTTTTTCATTAGATAATATGCCAAAAATATTTTGGTTGATAAGCCGTTTTATTCCTACAACTTACTATATTGATACTTTGCGAGGCATTATTTTACGTGGAGCAGGTTTTAATCATTTATGGGTAAATGGAGCAGTAATGTTAGTTATGGGACTAGTAATGTTACTGTTAGCATCACTAAGATTTCGTCAAAGTAATGTTTAATAAAATAGCCCAAGATAAGTGTTATCTTGGGCTATTTTTATTTACAAATTGATGGTTAAAATTTATTTTTTCTTAGGACGAGTAAGACTTTTAGCTACAGACAGTTTACCATCCTTATTTCTAACTACTAATTCTACAGTTTGACCTTTTTTAATTAATTTTTTCAAAGTTATGCTACTTGGTAAGCTGGTAATTTTCTTATTAACTGTAAATTGAGTAGCTTCAGAATTAAAAATTAATGGATACTCATCTATACCATTAATTATTATTGTTGCGCCTGTTGCGTTGATAAAAGAACTTGCTGAATCTAAGAAAATTGTTCCTTTGATAAACTTTGGATTTCTAATTACAGGTAGTTCCGTTCCCATAGGATTAGAACCATTGCTATTTTGCCCATTTCCAAAAAAAAGCTTGTTACTGAATAAGTGAAATTACCTGTTGAGCTTGCCCCTACTGGAACATTATCAGTAAAAGTTGTTGTATCATTAGGAATTGTAGCTATTAAGTTTTCATCTTTTACCAAGTCTTCTGCGGTTAAAGCTGGTTGTCCCTCTGCTGGTGTTGGAAGCCTATAAATCTTAAAGCCTGCTAAATCACCATCTGCTAAAGGTTCTAGTTTATTGGCACTTGTTCTAATTGATTGAGTTTGTCCTGGTTTTAATTCTGTTGCTACAACTTTAACATTTTGTGGAGGCCCCATTTGCCCTACTTGAGGAGGGTCAAAGCTAATGTCTACTTTTAGAACAGCTTGACGAACAGCTAAAATTACTGGCTGAGAAACTGTTAAACTTCCTGTCCTACCTGTAATTGAAATAGTGTAAGTGCCTGGTTGAGTATTAGAACTAGTAGTTACAGTAATAAAAGTATTGCCTCCAGCATTAACACTTGAACTATCAAAATTAAGTTGAATGCTTGGATCGGTTGTACTAGCACTTAAGCTAACAGCTTGATTAAAGCCATTACGACCAACTACCCCAACGGTAAACATTGTAGATTCACCATTAGCAATACTTTGTAGATTAGGTGCTAATGCTAAGGAGAAAGCTTCCTGCACTTGAGGAGTAACATTTAGGCCAAATAATGCAGTTTTAACTAAGGAACCTGAAGCACCTATAATTCTAATAGAGTAATTTTGAGGAGGTGTAGTTCCAGTTGTAATAATAGTAGCAGAAATATTATCACCAGGTCTTGCAGTTTTATTAGAAAAGACTACTTGTATAGAGCTTTCTGACACTTCGGCAGTTAAATTAACTGGCTCATTAAAACCATTTTCAGGATTTATTGCTAAACTAAAAGATGTTGATTTACCAGCAGAAAGCGTTTGCAAGTCTGGTGTAGTTATCAAAGTAAAATCACCAATTAAGCGAGGTTTTACTGTTAATGTAGCTGTTGTGGTCTTAGTGATTCCTCCACCTCTAGCAGTAATAGTAACTAAATAATCTTTAGCCTCTGTTTCTTGTGTAGTATTAACAATCAAAGTTGACATAGCAGTTGCATCTATTGTAGTAGGAGAAAAGCTAGTTTGAAGCCCATCAACACTGGCAGAAAGTGTAATTCTTTCTGCAAAACCCATTTGTCCGAGTGTGTTAACAACAAAATTAGCAGATTCGCCTGCCATAATTTCTTGTTTATTAGAGTTAAGTGACAAGTCAAAATCCCCTACAGATTTAACATTTACTCTAACTATTGTTGTTTTCTGCGGTATTCCGCTAGATGAACCAAAAACGCTTATATCATAAGTACCTGGTGCAACATTAGCACCAACGTTTATTGCTAAACTTGCACTTGAGTTTGGGCCAATATTATTACTAGTTAAACTAGTTGTAATATTAGGGTTAGATGGATTTGTTGTTAAATTCACTATTCCAGTAAACCTATTAGTAGGAGTAATAGAAACATTAACATTAGCACTTTTACCTGGATCTATATCTAAAGTATTTGGTAAAGCAACTAATGTAAAATCAGGCGGTGCAGTAACTGTAACTGTTAGAGTATCGCGTTTTGTAATTACTCCTCCTTTAGTATTACTAGAGGAATTGACTGTAATTAAATAATCTTTAACAGCCGTATTCCGATCTGTATTAATAGATAAACGAGTTGTACCTGCTCCATTAATGACAGTGGAAGAAAGGGAAGCTTTAAGTTCAGTGTCTATTTTTAAGTCTACATTTTGATCAAACCCGTTAAGACTAGCTATGTTGACAAAAACATCTCCTGACTCACCAGCAGCCAAAGAAATGGAAGTAGGATTAAAGCTAAGCCTATAATCTGGTAAAGGTCTGACATCAATGTTAACTGTAGCAGTTTGTGAAGTAGTACTGCCTGGTAAACTACCAGTAACTACTACCTGATAATTTCTTATCTCCGTTCCAGTAGGAATAGTAACTGTCATACGAACACTGCCAGGAGGCCTAACAAAATCACTAGACAACCTCACAGGTAAGCCGTCTTTGCTTTGAGCATTCAATGAAACATCTCGTTTTAAGTCACTTCCTCCACCAACTGAGACAGTAAAATCCAAGCTACTGTTTGGTGTAGTTTGTACAGACGTAGGGCTAACACTTAAGCTAAAAGTTGGCGAAGGGACATTAATAGTTATATTTTGTGATTTTGTAATTGATCCAGAACTTGCTGTAACACCTATTGTATAGCTACCTGGTTGTATAGTATCAGGGACGCTAACTCTCATAGTCACTGTAGCTGGCGGTCTAACTGAATTAGTAGAGAAATCTATATCTATTTTTACAGAAGAACTAGCTGTTAGTTTTATTGCTTCATTAAATCCATTTACAGGTGTTAAAGAAATACTAAAGCTGGTTGCATTGCCTACGGGAATAGTTGCAGATTTTGGATTAATTTCAAGGTTAAAATCGCCTTTAGTTGCTTGAGCTAATGTTAAAGTTGAACATAATCCAATAAATATTGTAATAAACATTAGCTTATATATCTTAGTTAATATAGCCAGCGTTAGTCTCATATAATTTTCCCTAGTTATAATTATTTATAGTTAGTTTGAGTGATTATAGATCAAGCATAAAGAATTATCCGCTTGTCTAGGATAAGAATTATTAAATAAATAAAAGTAAATGGTTTCTAAAAAATATTAATTTTGTGTTTTTCTTCTATTTGGGACAATATTAATACTAGCTGTTTAATAGCCTATCGTTTAAAATAACCCAGCTAAAACTTAGCCTTAAAATTAATCTTACAAGTTTTAGTATCCATCTTAAAAATTAAGGTTTTTGACAAAACTAATGAAGAAATGTCCTTTTTGCTCAAAATTATTACAAGTCTCTGCTCATCATTGTCATCATTGTAGCTCTAATTTAATAGATATGGATGGCAACCCTATTGGAAAACCAGCAGAAATTGTTATAGCTCCAGAGCTTGAAAAGCTAGAGTTAGGAATAAAAATATCTATAACAGTATTTTTTACAGTTACATTTTTTATTATCGGACTTATTTTTTCTAGCTCTATTTTAGGAATGTCTATTTTAGAATTAAAATCTTTGAGTAGTATATTTTTTCACTTATTTTTATTACTTATTTCTATAATAGGAGCAATACAGCTTTCACCACCAGTAATAAAATGGATTAAAGCATTTTTGGGATAAACCTATGAAAAATCAAAAAATTTATGATGAAGCACTTAATTTAATTAAACTTAGAGAACAGAAAAAAACTAATCTTAAAGATTCTGAAACTTTGCTAGTTAAGTTAATAAAAAAAGAGCCTGACACGGATTGGGCATATGGGCTACTAGCACAAATTTACTATTGGCGAGGTGAAGTTGCTGAAGCAGAAGATCGTTTAGAAATTTATCAACAAGGTGTTGAATACGGAAAACAAGGTGTTGAAGTTGATGAAGATTCTTTAGAGTCTAATTTTTGGTTGGCTGTGAATTATGGGCTTTATGGGCGCGAAAAGGGATGTTGGAAGCTGTACGACTAATAGATCCAATAGAAAAACATACTCGTAAAGCTCTAGAAATAGATGAAAAATACTTTTATGGCGCACCTTTAAGGGTTTTAGGTCGTCTTTACAATCAGTTACCTTCTTGGCCGCTTTCACGAGGTGATAATAAAAAAGCTCTTGATTTTATGCTTAAAGCTCTAAAACACGGCTCCAAATTCTACTTAAATCATATTTATATAGCTGATGTTTATGCGGCAACAAAAAATAAAGATAAAGCTCGTGAGCATTTAGAATGGGTAATTAAAGCACCTCTTTCACCTAACCATGAAAAAGAAGACACTCGTGATAAACAAGTGGCTAAAGATATGCTTAAAAATTTATAATAAAAATAAATTGATACTTTTGAGGTAAAATTATGAAATTAAATGATTTGTTTAGCTTCTTCCTAACATTAACTATAATGTTATTTATTAGTAATTCTACTTTAGCTTGTCCATCATTAAACGAGGCTGTTTCACTAACGATTATGGCTAGTAATTTTCTTTCTCCTGATGTACTTTGGGGATTTTTTATTATTTTACTGCATATAGTGATTGGTATATTTCACACTTGGAGACGTGAAAAAAAGCCTAAATCAAAATCAAAGTAGGAAAAGATAAGGGGCAAGCAATGCCCCTTATCTTACTAAAGCAACTGTGTCACGTGCAGCTTCTAATAGACTAAATAACTTTCCTGGCATTAAGCCTAAGTAGAACGTACCAGCTAAAGCTAATAAAATTGTTACATATGCACTCCAAGAAAGTAGTGGTGCTGGGGTTTCTTCATTACCTTCACGGAAAAACAGTACAACCATTGGACGTAAATAATAATAAATTGAGGCAGCACTATTAAGTACAGCTACTATTACTAAAGATAAGCCTTTATCCCAAGCAGTCTTAAAGACTAAAAATTTGCCCATAAACCCGCCTGTTAAAGGCATTCCAGCCATACTTAGCATAAAAATTAGTAAAGCAATAGAAAGTCCTAAAGACTTAAAACCCATTCCTGCCCAAGTTTCTAACTCAGTATTTTGCTCATTTTTACCAGCCATTACAGAAATTACTGCAAAAGCTCCAATATTCATAACAGAATAGGTAAGCATATAAAAAGCTACTGATGTCCAATCATTAGCTAGAAATCCAATTAAAGCATAACCAGCATGAGCAATTGATGAATAAGCTAAAATTCTTTTAATATCAGTTTGTGACAGAGCAACAACATTACCAATTATCATAGTAAGTATTGCTAAAACTTGAAGAATGCTAGTCCAAGTGGCATTAAGCTCAAAAGAGGTATCTGCTGCAAAAGCAATAACAAAAATTCTTAAAAAAGCTACAAAACCTGCTGCTTTTGGCCCTGATGCCATAAAAGCTGTAACTGCACTGGGCGCACCTTGATAAACATCTGGTGTCCAAACATGAAAAGGCGCAGTAGCAATCTTAAAGCCAAAACCTACTAGTAACATTGCTACACCAATATATAAAATTTCTACTGTCATTGGTTGAGAAGTTACAAGATTTGTACCTTGTTTAATTGCTGTTGCAATAGATTCTAAGTTAGTAGTACCTGTAGCACCGTAAACTAAAGCCATTCCATAAAGCAAAAAGGCTGTTGATAAAGAGCCTAAAATAAAATACTTAAGTGCTGATTCATTAGATCTTAAATCTTTACGACGATATCCAGCTAAAACATATGTAGCAATTGAAGAAATTTCCAGTCCTAGAAAAATCATTACCATATCACCAGATGAAGCCATAAGCATCATGCCAACGGTAGAAAACATTAGCAAAGAATAAAATTCTTCTGGTGAAAGGTCTTCATCTTCAAGAAAGTTTAAGGAAAGGATTGTTCCTAGAAAGGCTACAATGAGGAAAATAAAGATAAAAGCTAAACTCATATGGTCTAGCACTACCATGCCACTAAAGGCTGTCAAAGATTTACCAACACCATCTTGTGAAGCAGTAGTTACTAAATTCCAAAGTTTCCAAGTAGAAGCACCCGCAGTAAAAATTCCTGCTAGGTTAATAAAGACCAAATCTCGATGGGCTTTTTTATTAAAAGCACCAAAAAGTAAGGACATAATGCCTGTAACAGCAACAATTATATGTGGTAACACATAATAATAGTTAAGGTTCAATGCTTGTGCTTGCATAGCAATCTTCTCTCTATAATTTTAGTTAGTAGTAGCTACTGGGGTTGTTGTTTTATGTGTTTCAACAACTTTGCGAATTTCGTTAACTTTTTCTGAAGTACGATTTAAGAAAAAGCTAGGATAAACGCCCATAAAAACAATTAATATTACTATTGGGACTAAAATAATTTTTTCACGTAAATTTAAGTCTTGTAAATGTCGGTTCTTTTCATTAGTAATTTCACCAAATACTACCCTTTGAACCATCCAGAGCATATAAATAGCTGAAAGAATTACACCTGTAGTAGCAAAAGCTGCAAAAGCTCTAGAGTAAGTAGAATTAAATGTACCAATCAAGATTAAAAATTCACCAACAAAACCATTTAATAAAGGAAGTCCTATAGAACTAAAAGCAATAATTAAAAATAAGGTAGCAAAAAGAGGCATTGGAGTAGCAAGTCCTCCAAAGTCTGCAATTTGTCTAGTGTGACGACGCTCATAAACCATACCAACAATTAAAAATAATGCTCCTGATGAAACACCATGATTAAGCATTTGATATAGTGAACCTTGCATTCCCATTTCGGTAAAAGCAAACATTCCTAACATTACAAAACCTAAGTGACTAACTGATGAATAAGCAATTAACTTTTTCATATCAGGTTGCACCATTGCCACTAAAGCTCCATAAATAATTCCAATTACAGCTAGAATCATAATAGGAACAGCAAATTGATGTGCAGCTTCAGGGAACATTGGCAAGTTAAATCTCATAAAACCATAAGTTCCCATCTTAAGTAAAACTCCAGCTAGAATTACTGACCCTGCTGTTGGTGCTTCTACGTGTGCATCTGGAAGCCAAGTATGGAATGGGAAAAGAGGAACTTTGATCGCAAAAGCTAGCCCAAAGGCTGCAAACATCCAAAATTGTTGTGTAGGAGTTAGGAAATTATATTGAGCTAAATTTTGGGTAATAGTAACCATATCAAAAGTAGCTTTTGCTCCACCTGCTTGATTTTCTCCATGTATTAGGTAAAGAGCAATAATAGCTACTAACATTAGTAAGCTGCCTACCATTGTATAAAGAACAAATTTAATAGCAGCATAAATACGGCGTTCTCCACCCCAAACACCTATTAGGAAATACATTGGTACAAGCATTACTTCCCAAAACAGGTAGAAAACAATCATATCCATTGCTAAAAACACGCCTATCATTCCTGTTTCTAGCACTAGCATAAAAGCTAGATATTCTCTTACTTTGTCGTGAATAGCTGTCCAACCAGACAATATAGCTATAGGCATAAGAAAAGTAGTTAGTAGAACTAACCACAAACTTAGACCATCTACTTGTAAATGATAATTAATGCCTAAAGTTTCCACCCAAGGAACATTTACTATTAAAGCTGGGTCGTTATACCACCAAATTAAAGGTAAGGAAGCAAAAAAGGTGATAGAGGAAAAAAACAAAGCCATCTTTTTTAAGGTTTCTTCATTTTTACCAACAATTTGGTCATACATCAGCATTACAATTGTGCCAAGTAATGGGAAGAATACTAATATATTAAGCAGATAAGGTTTT
Source organism: Blastocatellia bacterium (assembly GCA_016713405.1). Classification (NCBI taxonomy): domain Bacteria; kingdom Pseudomonadati; phylum Acidobacteriota; class Blastocatellia; species Blastocatellia bacterium. The sequence goes on along the minus strand of JADJPF010000015.1, from coordinate 58,010 downwards.
AAGGCATTCATAATTTTTTCCGCAATAAATTATTAACTACCGATTGACGACTACATAAAAAAACCAACCAATAACAAACACTGCCCCACCAAAAATAAAGGCAGCATAAAGGCGTGTTATACCTGGCTGTAAATAGCGTAGTCCACTACCAGTTAAATTTACTAATTTAGCAAGTCCATTAACACTACCATCAATAATTACAACATCAACAAATTTCCAAAGTCCTGTTGTAGAAATAGCTTTTAATGGATTGACAATAACTGCATCATAAATTTCATCAATAAAATATTTGTTTTCAAGGAAAGCAGGCATTTGCATTAAAGGTTTGCCTTTAAAGACGAGATAACCAATGCCAATTGCAACTAAAGCAACTATGGATGAAAGAATTGTAGAAACTAACTCTGCTCCATGGTCTTTTGCTAAAGCTTCCCCACCATTACCAGCAATTACTGGAACGCTTATTACTGGTTGAAGGAAAGCATAAAAGCTATGTGTATAATGGTGTAGTGAATGAGGGAGAAATTTTTCTGCTAGACCTTCTGGAACACCCATAAAACCACCAACTACAGAAAGAATAGCTAAAACAATTAAAGGAATTGTCATTGCTAAAGGTGATTCATGAGGATTTCCACCATGTCCGCCATGTGAATCATGCCCATGTTTATCATCATGAGCTTTATGATCGTCGTGTCCGCTATGACCGTGATCATCATGATGAGCATTTCTAAAGCGTTCCTCACCAAAAAAGGTGATAACCATCATACGGGTCATATAAATAGCTGTAATAGCAGCAGTTAGTAGACCTAGTAACCAAAGAATAGTGCCTAAACTACCTGGTAGAACAGTAGAACTTCTTACTTTCCAAAGAATTTCATCCTTACTAAAGAAACCTGAAAGTAAAGGAAAACCAGCAATTGCAAGTGTACCAGCACCCATTGTTGCAAAAGTAATTTTTAGATATTTACTTAAGCCGCCCATAGTACGCATATCTTCATTATGATGCATTGCGTGGATAACACTGCCTGAACCTAAAAAGAGTAAAGCTTTAAAGAAGGCGTGTGTAACAACGTGGAAAAATGCTGGGCCAAAAGCACCTGCACCACAAGCTAAAAACATATAACCAAGCTGTGAAACTGTAGAGTAGGCCAGGACTTTTTAATGTTCCATTGAGCAATACCTATTGTAGCGGCAAAAAAGGCTGTTAAAGCTCCAACAACAGCAACTATGGTTAGTGCCATTGGTGCTTTACCAAAAATCATATTGGAACGCACAATCATATAAACGCCTGCTGTAACCATTGTAGCAGCGTGAATTAGTGCAGAAACTGGTGTTGGGCCTGCCATTGCATCTGGAAGCCAGACGTAAAGAGGGATTTGCGCACTTTTTCCGGTTGCACCAATAAAAAGAAGTATTGCAATTGTTGTTAAACCACCAGCAAATAAAGCTGTGCTGGCAAGATCTTCAATGGGTTTATTAGCAGCTAAAGTAAATACGCTAGCAATACCAGTCTTATCAATAAAGCTAATAGTATTAAAGTGATAGAAGATTAACATTACACCTAAAGCAAAGCCAAAATCACCTATACGATTAACAATAAAAGCTTTCTTAGCAGCGTCATTAGCGTAATCTCTTAGGAAATAATAACCAATTAATAGATAAGAGCAAAGACCAACACCTTCCCAGCCAACAAACATCATTAAATAATTGTCTGCTAGCACTAGGGTAATCATCATAAACATAAACAGATTTAAGTAAGTAAAAAATCTGTAATAGCTATCTTCACCAGACATATAAGCCGTTGCAAAGATATGGATAAGAAGCCCTACACCAGTAACAAACAAAATCATTACACCTGAAAGGGGATCAAGCATAAAAGCAAAGTCTGCTCTAAATGCTCCTACTTGTATCCAGGTAAACAAAGTATCACTAATTCTACGTACCCCTGCTGAGTCAGGTTGTTGAGCAAGTAATTTTGCAAAAGCGGCAAAAGCGGCTATTGTAGAAACAGCGATTGATGAACATGCAATTAGTGCAATGATACGTTCAGAAAGGCGTTTACCAAATAAACCTAAAATGATAGCACCTAGAAGTGGCGCAAAAACTATTACTCTTAACATTTATAATGCCTCTATACTTTTTTTGGCAAAATTTCTAAAGCTTTAATAAATTTGCGTCGTCTGCATCCAAAGATTGACGATTACGAAGGACAGCAATGACTAAAGCCAATCCTACACCAGCTTCAGCAGCAGCAACAGTCATTACAATAAAGACAAATAGTTGACCTGAAATTTCTCTATAATAAGAAGAAAAAGCAATTAAGGTTAAATTTACTGCATTAAGCATTAACTCAATACACATAAAGATAGAAATAACATTTCGTTTAACAAAAACTCCTACAGCACCAATAGTAAAAAGCACTGCACTTAAAGCTAAATACCAGGAAAGCGGTACCATAAAAATATCTCTCCTTAATTCTCTTCTTTTTCATCATCTCGGCGAGCCAAAATTACTGAACCAACTATTGCAAGTAAAATTAGTATTGAAGTTAGCTCAAATGGCATTAAATAAGTAGTATACAGGCCATAACCTATACTTTGGCTATCCCCTATAGCAGGTTTATCAATACTAACTTTTGCTACTTTAGATAAGGTATAAAGAACTTCTATAGCTAGCACTAGCCCAAAAGGGACACCTAAAACCCAAAGATAGCGATGCTTATCTAAAACTTGAGCATCTTTGCGTATGTTAAGCAACATAATCACAAAGATAAACAAAACCATAATCGCACCTGCATAAACAATGATTTGAATAGCACCAAGAAATTGTGCTTGTAAGGAAACATAAAGCGCGGCAAGACAAGCAAATAAACCAATTAAGGAAAAAGCACTATAAAGTGGGCTACGTTGAATTACTACGCTTAAGGCTGCGCCTACTGATAAAACCGCTAAAACAAGGAAAAAAGCCTGTTCCATAATAATCCCTATTAATTAAAATAAAAGTAAAGCAAGTCCAGCTACCAAAACAACATTGGCTATAGCCACTGGAATCATAAATTTCCAACCAAACTTCATTAGCTGATCATAGCGAAAACGTGGCAAAGTGCCGCGTAGCCAAATATATAAAACCAAGAAAAATAAGACTTTTAAGGTAAAGTAAATTGGCCCAAGTAGGGGAAGTTCTTTTACAAATGGCCCGTGCCAACCGCCTAAAAATAGTAAAGTAGCCATTGAAGATGCTGTCACCATATTGGCATATTCAGCAATAAAGAATATAGCAAATTTCATAGAACTATATTCTGTGTGAAAACCTGCGACTAGCTCAGTTTCTGCTTCTGGTAAGTCAAAAGGTACACGATTAGTTTCTGCAATAGCAGCAATCAAAAATAATAAAAATCCTATAGGTTGAGTCAATATATTCCACTTAGGTATAATGCCGCCCCAAGTATTCATTTGCTCTTTAACAATTTGTGTTAAATCTAAAGATCCGCTAAAAACTACTACTCCAACAACAGCTAAACTCATAGCTAATTCATAGCTAATCATTTGTGCTGAAGATCTCAAACCACCCATTAAAGAATATTTATTATTGGATGACCAACCTGCTAGAACAATTCCATAAATTCCCATGCTGGTTAAGGCAAAGACTACAAGTAAACTTACATCTACTTTCGTAATATAAAGTCCTATTTCACGAGTATAACCCCAAAGGCTAACAGTTACACTTTCACCAAAAGGAATTACAGCAACTGTTGTTAAAGCAGGAATTAAGGCAACCATTGGAGCTAAAATATAGAGTGCGCGATCTGCTTCATGAGGAATTATTTCTTCCTTAAAGAAGAATTTAATTCCATCAGCTAAAGGTTGAAGAAGTCCAAATGGGCCAACTCTGTTAGGGCCTAAACGCATTTGGATAAAACCTAGTAGCCGACGCTCTAATAAAACAATATAGGCTAAGGCTGTCATCAAGATAAAAAATACTATGCCTATTTTGACTGACCATTCAATTAATAGAGCTATGTCCATAATAATATCCTGAGAAAGTAAGTTGCTTTCCTAACAAAATACTAAAAATTTAACTGAACTCTTAAAAGATTTAGAGGAACTAATTTTGACAATGCAATAGGATAAGAGAAACTCTATTTATACTCAAGCTTTTGTTCCTAATTGTTAAGCAATCCTAGCCACAACAGCTTAAATATATTTTTTGGAGTATTTATAAATCCATGAGAGACAAAAATTTTTGGAGCTAATTAAACTTTTAATCCAATTCTGGTGTTTAACATCTATAGCTTTAAGCTAGAATCTAGTAAAATTAAAACGGTAAATACACTAGGTTATTTATCTAAACTATTTTCTTTGGAATAAAACAAAAGGGAAATAAATTAAATCTAGTATCTTAAATTTATTGAGTTATCAAAAGTAATAGTAATTGATTTATAAGATATTTAGGAAACAATTAAGGCATCTAGGTTGAAGATAGCAGAGTAAGTTTGTTAAACTGCTGATTTCTTAATTGTGTATCTAAAAAATTTTTATCAACATTATTTTAGCTTATGTTTGATACTGAGGAAGGTTAAAAATTATGCGAGGACTGATATTTAGTCTTTTAATTGTTTTTTTTAGCTTAGTTTTTATTAATCCTAACCAAGCTCTGGCCCAAAAACAATACTCCTAATATTAAAAATATTTTTCCTAAAAAAGTAACTGCTGGAGATAGCGAACTTCGCGTTAGAGTGGTGGGTAAAAGCAAATATAAAAAAGATTCTTCATTAATAGTTAATGGTAGCCCTGTAAATACTCAATTCCAAGAGGGAACTTTGATTGGCACTGTTCCAGCCAATTTAATTGCTCAACCAGGTACAATTACTATTGCTGTAATGTCCAAAGGAACAATATCAAATACTGATACTATTGATGTTGTTGCTGCTAGTGATGTAGTAATTACTGCAATTCGCCCTAGAATTGTTATTGCTAATGAAATTGCTACTAACTTTGGTGTAGAAATTCAAGGAAATAACTTTACTAGCAAATCAATTGTTAGAGTTGGTGGATTTAAGACCACTACACAAATTAGACGCAAAGGCGAACTTTCTTTTGCAATTGGAACAGTTGATCCTATTGAAACTACTTTTGTTGGTACATTGCCTGTTCAAATAGAAAATGGTGATGGAACTCTTTCTAACACTTTTAATATTACTATTGCCTCTCCTGGGCCAAATCTAACTGAGTTAGAACCAAGTAGTGCAGATCTTGGAGCAAAAACAACTAAAGTAAAAATTAAAGGTGGTAACTTTACTAAAGATAGTATTGTACTTGTTAATGGTCAATCTGTCCCAGTAACATTACAAAAAGGTAAAAAGAAAACTACTCAGCTTGAAGCAACTTTTGATGCAAGCTTATTTACTAAAGTAGGACAAATAACAGTAAAAGTAGTAACTCCTAATGTTGGTGACTCAGAAACTTTACTATTTGATGTCACACCTTCTGATAAAACCCCTTTAATTTATTCAATTGATCCCTCCAACATTGTTGCTGGTACAAAAGATGTAGAAATGATTGTTATAGGTGCAAACCTAGAAAACTTTAAAGAAGCTACATTTAATGGAATAAAAATTAAAAAAGATGATGTTACAGAATTAAGTAGACGTACTATAAGAATAGTTGTTAGAACTAAACAACTTGAAAGTCCAACTACATTAAATTTACAGCTTAGCACCAATAAAGGAACAACAAATATTGTCCCTTTAGTAGTAGAACCTGCTGGTACAGTTTCAACAATATTAGGTAGTTTTCCAGGTTTTACTGATGGCTCAGGAAAAGATGCTTTGCTAACTAATCCAAGCCAATTAGCAGTTGGGCCAGATGGAATGATTTATATTGCAGATCAAACCAATAACGCTATCCGAAGATTTAACCCAAGCTCAGGTCAACTTGTCACCATAGCAGGAGATCCTGATGGAATACCTGGTTATGTTGATACAGATGAAATAAATAAAAATAATCCTACAGTACGCTTTAGTAATCCTATTGGAATTGTTGTTACTCCTGATAACACTATTTATGTTACAGACTTTGGTAATGAAGCTATCAGAAGATTACGACCTAATAGTTCAGGTACTTTTACAGTTGACACAATTGCAGGTAAAAGTCGAATGGCAAGAAATGAAGATGGTACTAAAGAACGTGTAGGCGAAATGGGCTTTTTAGATGATATTCCTTCAAGAGCCGTCTTTTCTGGCCCTTATGGAATTGCAATAGATATGGACAAAAATCTATTAATATCTGACTCATTTAATAATGTAATTCGTAAAATTACCTTAGAAAATGGTGAGGCAACTTCTGTTTCTACAGTTTTAGGTAATGGTTTTCCTGGCCTTTCTGATGGAAATGGAAATAGCGTACAGTTTAACCGTCCATTAGGGTTAATAATGAGAAATAACACACTATTTGTTAGTGATTTTTCTAATAACTCAATTCGCCAAGTAGATATGTCTTCCAATCAAGTACAGGTATTTGTTGGCCTTCGTCGCCGCATTCAATCTAGCGCATTAAACCAAGTAAATGTTAATAGTCCTACTTTTGGAGATGGCAATAGATTTTTTGCAGTCCTAAAAGGCCCAATTTCATCTACTTTTGATATGGCTGGAAATCTTTATGTACTAGATTTTGATGGCAGCCGTATCCGTAGAGTTACGCCTGATGGAGTAGTTACAACGGTTATTGGTGGTGCTAGAGGTTTTGAAGACGGATCAGCACCAAAAGTAGCATTTCGTGATCCAAGATTTATGCTTATGATAGAAGATAAAGTCATTTTAGTAGTAGATTCAGGTAATCATAGAGTTCGCCGAGTCGTCTTACCTTAAATCTACCAGTAAATAATTCCTTCGGCCACCTTTTGGTGGCCTATTAACATTTTAAGAGCATTATTTTTTGTTTTTAGGAGCATTATTAATGAGTAGTTGCACAGTTTTAAGTAGCCAAAATGTTTTACTTAGTAAAATCTCTTCCCTACAAGCACGTATAGCAATTATTGGCTTAGGATATGTTGGCTTACCCTTAGCCGTAGAATTTGGTCAAGCTGGTTTTTCTGTATTAGGAATAGATACTAACCCAGAAAAAGTAGCAGAGTTAAACCAAGGTTTTTCTTATATTAAAGATATTGCTAGTGAAAAAGTCTCAACACTGGTTGAAAACCTGCTTTTTAGTGCTAGTACAAGTTTTGATGTTTTATCAGAATCAGATATTGTAATAATTTGTGTCCCTACACCTTTAAGTAAAACAAAAGAACCTGATATTTCTTATATTTTAGCTGCTGCTGAAGCTATCAAAACTCATTTGCACCCAGGACAATTAATAATGCTTGAAAGCACTACTTATCCTGGTACAACAGATGAAGTTTTATTGCCACTATTTGAGGAAACAGGCTTAAAAGTTGATCAGGATTTCTTCTTAGCATTTTCCCCAGAGCGAGTTGACCCAGGTAATCCTCAATTTCATACAGGTAATATTCCTAAAGTAGTTGGTGGAGTCTCGCAGCTTTCAACCGAAATTGCTGCTACGGTTTACCAAAAAGTAATTGGTAATGTTCACAAAGTATCTTCTGCTAAAGTAGCAGAAACAACTAAATTACTAGAAAACACTTTTCGTAGTGTTAACATTGGCCTAGTAAATGAAATTGCTATGTTATGCCATGCTTTAGGTGTAAATGTTTGGGAAGTAGTAGAAGCAGCCGCTACCAAACCCTTTGGTTTTATGCCCTTTTATCCTGGCCCCGGCATTGGCGGTCATTGTATTCCACTAGATCCTATTTACTTATCTTGGAAAGCTCGTATGCATGGCTTTGAAGCTAGGTTTATTTCCTTAGCAGAAGAAATTAATTCTAATATGCCAAGTCATGTTGTTGAAATAGTTTCAGATGCCTTAAATAAACATCGTAAACCTCTAAATGGGTCAAAAATATTAGTTTTAGGTGTTGCCTATAAACGAAATATTGATGATGTTAGAGAATCACCAGCCTTAGAAATTCTGCAAAAGTTGCATCAAAAAGGCTCTATTATTGCTTATAGTGACCCATATGTGCCTTCTTTAGTTTTAGAAAATGACCTTGTTATTGAAAGCGTAGAAATAGATCGTACTGTATTAACCTACTCTGATGCAGTAATAATTGTTACAGATCACAGCGATTTTAATTATCAATTTATAGTCGATCATGCCCCATTAATAATTGATACTCGAAATGCTACACGTTATGTAACAGAAAATTTAGATAAAGTTATCAAATTATAAAACTTACAAACCAAATTTTATTGACAAGGAAAATTTATGAATATCGCAATTATTGGAACAGGCTATGTTGGTTTAGTGACAGGAGCTTGTTTTGCTGAGTTTGGAGTTAATGTTACTTGTGTTGACAAAGACGAAAACAAAATAAATAGATTAATGGCTGGTGAACCAACTATTTATGAACCTGGACTAGATGTAGTTATTAATAAAGGTTTTAAGGAAGGCCGCTTAAGCTTTACTACAAATTTAGCAGAAGCAGTAAAAAAATCTTTAGTAATCTTTATTGCTGTTGGTACTCCTGCGCGTGAAGATGGCGATGCAGACCTCTCCCAAGTTGCCGAAGTAGCAGCAGAAATTGGTAAACATCTAAACGGTTATAAAGTAATTGTCACCAAAAGCACTGTTCCAGCAGGTACAGGAGCTTTAGTTAAAAGAATAATTACAGAAAACTCTCAATCAGAAAGTCATTTCTCTGTTGCTTCTAACCCTGAATTTTTACGTGAAGGTGCTGCTATTGAAGACTTTATGCACCCTGACCGAATTGTAATTGGCTGCTCTGACCCACAAGCAGTTGCAATTCTAAAAGATTTATACAGCCCACTTTACTTAATTGATATTCCGTTTGTAATAACTAGCATAGAAACAGCAGAATTAATTAAGTATGCTTCTAATGCGTTTTTAGCTACTAAAATTTCTTTTATTAATGAAATTGCTATGCTTTGTGACCGTTTAGGTTGTGATGTTTATAATGTTGCCCGTGCTATGGGTTTAGATAAACGTATTGGCCCAGAATTTCTTCATCCTGGCCCAGGTTTTGGAGGCTCTTGTTTTCCTAAAGATACTCGTGCTTTGCTACATTTAGCTAATCGTGTAGAGTGCGATTTCAAAATTGTCCGTTCTGTAATCGAAGTTAATGAACGTCAAAAAGATTTAATGGTAAGTAAAATTAAAACCATGCTTGGCAATCCTAAAGATAAAACTATTGGAGTTTTAGGATTAGCTTTTAAACCTAATACTAATGACATCAGAGAATCCCCTAGCATTGCAGTTGTAAATGAACTTTTAGAACTAGGTGTTAATGTCAAAGCTAATGACCCTGTAGCAATGAGCGAGGCGGCTACTTTACTTCCAAAAGTTAAGTTTTGCAATGATGCCTATGAAACTGCAACTGATGCAGATCTACTAGTTTTTCTTACAGAATGGAACCAATACCGCAAACTTGACCTAGAAAAAGTTAAACTATTGATGAAACAGCCTGCAATTGCTGATTTACGCAATATTTATGATCCCAACTATATCCGCAAATTAGGCTTTGATTATGTTGGTGTAGGTCGTTAAAGAAAGCCATCTAAAACTAGAAATCACCTATTATAAAAGCTCTTTGATTTCTAGTTTTAATGCTTTTAGAGATGAACTTATCTCTTTAATAAATAAAACTAAGGAAATAGTTAAAGAAATAAGGCTAAGTACAAAAAAAATTGTTATTATAATGTTAATATGTAGCCCTAATGTGGAGGCAGAAAATAGAGCTATTATTAATAAAGAAACAAAAAATATACTAGTAATAGCAAAACTAATAGAAAACATTAGTATTTTTGAACGCTTATAAAGTATTCCTATTTGAGCTTTTAAGTTATTTACATCATCTGTAGCAATATTTTTCTCCTCAATCTCCCTTGCTAAAGCCCTAGCGCGATCCGTAGTTCTAGCAAATCGATTTGTCATAGAAAGTACTAATAACCCAACACCTGAAACTAAAACTACAGGAGAAATTGCAGTTTGTAGTATTTTTGTAACTTCATTTATTTCAATTATTTGCATAATTTGTCTTTTCTCAATATTTTACTATTTTGCAGACGACCCATTTTAACATATATAACTTAAACAACAATCTAATAAACTTAAGTGTATTTGCAGTATTTACTTAACGTAAGTTTGAAATAAGAAAAATGGGCTGTAATCTCCTTGTTAAAAAGTAGATAATAAACAAAATAGCCAGACTAGTTTTAGTCTGGCTATTTTAAGTTAAGAAACCCAGTAAAACTTATTAGAAGCGGAAGCGCATCTGCATTTCAATTCGTCTTGCTTCACTAGCAAAATTAGCAGTCCCAAAAATTGGTGAACCTAGAGAACCTGTAAAACCCCCTAAGTTAGTACGATTAAATAAATTAGAGGCTCTAAATGTAAGTACCATATTAAAGCGTTTATTACCATCTCCTGCATCACCAAATCCACCTGGGCCACGTCCACCGCCACCACGTCCACCACCCGGGCCTCCACGACCTGCCACACCACCAAAACCACCTGCAACTGGGCCTCCACCGCCACTAACTTGAGTATTTGCATCAGCTTGCTTAGTACCAAAGCTAAAAGTGCGACTTAAAGACAAGTTTAAGGATGCAAAACCTGGCCCATCACCTAAATTTGGTGTGATAATTTGCTCACCATGTCTAGGGTTTGGGTTAAAAGTGCCAAATTCTGTTGTAATACTGCCAGGTGTTCCTGGTGCAACTAAAGAGGGGCGATCAGTAAAACGAGTATCCCCATTATTGTCTCGCCCAGTGGTAATATCAAATGGACGACCTGAACGAATTATTAAAAAAGGATTGACTCTAATTCCATAAGGTGCGGTGATTGTACTACCTAAAAATACTTGATGGCTTACTTGTAAAGAACTTCTTCCATATTCAGGAGCTAGATTAAAACTATTAGCAGGAAAATCATTTGCTCCATTTGCATCAGTATCAGCTTTTGTATAAGCATAACTAGAAAAGAAACTAACCCGCCCTAATCGACGTGAAAGTCCAACTCGTAGTTGGTGCATTTTAGAAATCCCACTTGCTTCATAAAGATAAATATCTCCAATATTTCCTAGTGGGCGAATGCCTGACCCAGGAATACCAGTAAAAGTGCCTGGCAACGGCGCGTTTATATTACGTGAGCGTAAAAGATGATTACCACGAGCAAATAAGTAATTTACCGTTGTAACTAATTGATAAGGAAGTTGTTGTTCCACTCCTAAAGCAAATTGCATTACATAAGGAGATTCCAAATTAGGCTCAATTTGACGGCGAATAGGTCTTAATGCTGTCAAACTAGAAAGATCAGGAATATTTGGAAAAAAGTCAGGATTAGTAGCGATAAATTGGGTAATATGATTTCCATCTAAGCGACGGGATTCTAAAGTAAAACCCTCACTAAACCGATCATAAAAAATGCCAAAACCTCCGCGAATTACAGTTGCTAGCTTGTTGGCTGAATTGTTGGCACCTGAACGAGGAGCATAAGCAACAGCAATGCGTGGAGCAAAATTATATTTTGCATTTAGATTTGTTTGTGCTTCATAACGTAGGCCCAAAGAAACCGTTAGATTTTGTTTTGCTTTCCATTCATCCTGTACAAAAAGCCCTACATCATATTGATTGACAGAAACAAAAGGATCTCCTGAATTAACAGAAAATTGAGAAGGACGATAACCAGGCAAACCCAATAAAGTACGGCGAAAATGCTCTAAACTAGTAATTGTCCCACCTACGGGTAATCCTGTAATTGGATCACGATTAACATCACCAGCAAAACTATAGCTTCCTCCAAAATTTTCTGTGTTGCTGGTAGTTATTCTAGTTCCACGAAGCCTTACACCTGTTTTTAAGGTATGAGTACTTAAGGCATAAGAAATATAATCTTGTAACTCAAAACTATCTTCTGTTCGACGATTAAGCCCTACTTGCGCACCTCCTCCAGAAAATGCCCCTAAAACATTAAGCGAAGGCGTGGAATTATCCCCTTGACTTGTAGATGATTGCCGAGTCATCTGCAAACGTATTTCATTAATGACTTTAGGACTAATAATTGTTGTGGCAGTAAAGTTTAGTACATTATTACGAATCGTGCTATCAAAACCGCGAGAATCTAAAGCAAAATTACCTATTCCTTGATTTTGTCTACTAATATCTGTAAAGCTATAACGTCCTACAAGAGTAGTCTTTTGATCTAGTTGATAATCTACACGAGTTGAAAAAGTAGTAAACCTTTGAGGAGTTAAGATTACATCAGAAAAAGGAACAGCAAAAAGGTTGTTATCTAAAATAGTGGCATTAATTGAAGTATTTTCGTCTGTTTCTCGACGTTCAAAATCCAAGAAAAATGAAGCTTTTTTAGGCTTAATTGCTCCAGATAAATTACCTCCAAAACGTCTTATTTGAAGCGGTGCGCGAAAAGGAGCAAAAGCATTGCGAGCATTAAGACTTTCATCATTAAAATTAAAGAAAGTTTCACCATGTAATTTATCAAGTCCAGGCTTAGTTAAAATTTCAATTCGCCCAAAACCAAGACGGTCATATTCAGCAGAAAAAGGATTAGAATTAATACGAATTTCCCTAATAGAGCCTTTTGGAGGAACACGAAGACCGTTAAAACCATCAACAAAAAGTTGCGCTCCATTTGGGCCAGCAGCCGGGCCTGCTAATTCTTGTAACGCGCTAGCTAGTTCATCTGGATCTTCTGGTAACGATTCTAAATCTTTTTCTTTTAATACTATTGCTGTAGCATTATTTTCTGAAGAAAGACTAACAGGAGAGCTAGAATCTACTGTAACTTGTTCTGTTACAGCAGCTACAGCAAGACGAACTTCTAAAGGTGTAAGAGAAGTATTTCCAACGCTAAAAGTTGAACTTTCATAAACAGTAAAGCCTGGTACATAAACAGTTAGAGTGTAAGTACCAAAATCAACTCTTGAAAATTCAAAGTCTCCTTTTTCAGAAGAAACAGTTTGAGTAGTTTTACCATTAACCTCAGTTAATGTAACTTCTGCACCAGCTAAACTTGCCCCAGATTCATCTAAAACCTGTCCTTTTAACTTAGTATTTTGCTTAGATTGTGCATAACTTGTGGAAACTAAACAAAAAGTAAGCCCAACCATACCAACTAACCTAGCAATTTCTAAACAGCAATTTAGGAAAAATTCTCTTTTCCATTTACTTAATTTTTTCATTTTTAACCCCCCTTTATTGTGGCCCTATTTCCCCAAAGCCACCGCCATTAGGACTAATTGCGGGGGTATTTTGATTATTGGTAGGAATGCGTAATTTAACCAAAAATAAAGCCTTAATAGATTTACCATCTTCTAGTTTTGGCCCGTTAACAACAATAAATTCTCCTGCTTTTAGATCTGTTAATTGTATTGCTGGTGCATTACGTAGTCTTTCTATCATTTCATTAGGGTTAAACATACCACCTCGCCCACCTTGAAAACCTTCCCGACGAGCAGGATTTGGACTTTGCCCAGTAGCATTAGCTTGGTTAGCTTGGTTAGTTTGATTAACTTGGTTAGTTTGATTAGTTTGATCTGGGTTATTTGTTCTTGGAGGTCTATTTGGGTCTGTAGCCGCTGGGCCACCTAGATTTTCTGGCATATTACGTAGAAGAGTTTGTGCAGTTACTTGTATGAGGGTTTCTTGTCCTTGGCCTCTTACTATAATTTCTTGTTTTTCTAAGTTGATAGAAACAATTTGCCCAAAAGTTGGACGAGGAACATCACCTGTAATTAGCATTTCTGCACGAAAATTCTTTCCATCTTCGCTACGCTCACCACGTCCAAAAATAGTGTCCCCTATTTTAATTTCTTCAAAACTTATTGGTTTAGAATCTGTAAACTCAACTGATCCTGGGGGATAGCGGCGAACATCTGCTTGAGGGGTAACTGTTACTACCATAGTGCTTCCATTTCTTAACTTCACTGTAGCTTCTTTGGTAGTTGAATTTATCTCAGTAATTTCACCAACAACCCCCCTACGTTGCCAACTATCTCTTTCTTGGCGATTACGCTCAGCAATAGAAGTAGCACTCATTAAAACAAGTTGTTTAGCTTGTACTGAATTTGGTGTAGTTTCGGCAGTAGTATTTCTAGCCCAGACACGATCTCCAGCCATAATATCAGTAAAAGTAATTTCTTCTGCTCCATCCAGAGTTTTTGCATCAGGAGCAACACGTTTACAAACAACATTACTTGCTACATTAACGCGAAATTCTCCATTAGGAGTTTTAATTGTTAAATAGTTTTGTTGTTTATTAATTTCTTTCACTTCGCCTAAAATCCTAGGATTGGCTTGAGTTGTAGCAGGTGTGTTTGTTTGAGTTTGAGCTAAAGCAACATTGCTCCAAGTTAAAGTTAAAAATAATAAAAAAAAGCAAATAATTAAGCGCATCTTTTCGAGCCTCCTAAATTTTTTCTTATTGGTTTGCTCATTTGCCTCATTAGACTTAATCACTTATTTACAAGTTTGGAAATTTACTGGCGAAAGTGTAAATTTTAGATAATTTTGCCTTTTTTATAAAAAAATAAAACCTGTGTTAGCAGGTTTTATTCTTTAGCATAGCTTACAAGTATGAATACTTAAAATTGCCTAAATACTTTACACAGCTTTTAGCCAATTTCTAAACATTTATATTAATTTGTTTAGGCTGCTTCAGCTTGTTGACGTAGTTTTTCTGCTTGATAATAAGTAATAAGTGCTTGGATTAGATCTCCGATTTCTCCATCCATAAACATATCCAATTGATGAACAGTGTAACCAATTCGATGGTCTGAAACTCGGTTATCCTTAAAATTATAGGTACGAATTTTCTCGCTACGATCACCTGAGCCAACTTGTTGCTTTCTTTCAGCAGAGATTGCATCTTGTTGTTTTTGTCGCTCAACTTCTAACAAACGAGAGCGTAGAACTCGCATAGCTTTTTCTCTATTTTTAATTTGAGATTTTTCATCCTGACAAGAAACTACGGTGTTAGTAGGAATATGAGTAAGTCTTACAGCAGAATATGTAGTATTTACTGATTGACCCCCTGGCCCAGAAGAGCAAAAAGTATCAATTCTTAGATCTTTCATATCTATATGAACATCAACGTCTTCTGCTTCAGGTAAAACAGCAACTGTTACAGCAGAAGTATGAATACGCCCAGAGCTTTCCGTTTGTGGAACACGTTGAACACGATGAACACCTGATTCATGTTTAAGCTTAGAATAAACTTTATCGCCTTCAATCATTGCTACAGCTTCTTTAAGCCCCCCAATACCTGTTTCAGAAGAATCTAAAACTGTTAGCTTCCATCCGTGACGTTCAGCATAACGGGCATACATACGGAAAATTTCTGCTGCAAAAAGCGCAGCTTCGTCGCCACCTGTGCCAGCACGAACTTCTAACAACACGTTTTTATCATCATTTGGGTCTTTTGGTAGTAGTAATACTTTTAATTCTTCTTCTGTCTGAGAAAGTCTTTTTTCTTCACTACCAACTTCTTCTCTAGCTAAGGCTCGCATTTCTGGATCGTCACACTCTCTTAAGAGTTCATTGGCTTGTTCCAATTCATCTAAAGAAGTTTTATAAATACGATATTTATTAACAACTTCTGTTAAGTCACGATGTTGTTTAGCAATTTTTGTGTAACGACTAGGGTCAGACAAAATTTCTTGGTCGCTCATTTGTTGAGCTAATTCTTCATATTTATTTTCTATTGACGCTAATTTTTCAAACATAACTTTGCCTCTATAATCTCAAGTAAATTTTATTAAGCAATCCGTTGAGTGTTTTAGCTTTCTAATATCAATCTGCGGCTAATTGTAGAGTAGTTGGATTTTCTACTTCTAAGGCTTTTTTTAAGGCATAAATAGCTACTTCCAATTGATCATCAGATGGCTCTTGAGTAGTAATATTTTGTAGCCAAAGCCCTGGAGCAGTTAAAAATTGAAATAACGCTACAGCTAAAACATTTTTAGTTTTTAGATTTCCATCTTTGTTTGCTAAACATCGGGCAGAAAAACGAATAAATTCATAAGAAACTCCTGCAACTAAAGGAATTAAAAAAATTCTAGCTAGAAAATTCAACAAAAAAGTGTCAAATTTAATAATAGAAAAAGTAATAATACTTACTAACATAACAATCATTAAGAATGATGTACCACAGCGAGGATGTTGACGTGGTTGACAACGAGCGTTTTCAACAGTTAAGGCTTTGCCAGATTCCCAATTATAAACAACCTTATGTTCTGCCCCATGATATTGAAAGACTCTTTTAATATCATCCATTCGAGAAATCAAAGTAATAAAACTTAAAAATAACAACATACGAATTACACCATCTACTAAGTTAAAAAGTAGAGATGGTCTAACGGGTCGAACATAAAATTTTACTTTTTCTAGCGTTTCATAAGCTTTATTTTGCCAAGTACCTGTGTTGTTTGGGCTTTCAATGCTTTGATGGTTGTTTATTAAATTTTGTTGATGGTATTTCTCAAAATTTTCCCCACGTGCCATTAAAAAAATCAGATTTGTTAAAAACAATGGTAGAAAGACAAAAATCAGTAAATTAAACCCAATTGCAGGCAAAATAGCAAAAATTGTAGTTTGAGTATTCTTTGTTGGCGTTTTACCTGCTGCTATTTCTTCGGCTTCAATTGCTACATTAGCACTAAATGTTAAGGCTTTAACCCCAAGTAACATTGAATGTATTAAAGTAACGCTACCTCTAACTATAGGTAACTTTAACAAAGGGAATTTTATATTATGTTGAGGAAGTTTTTCTTGTAAGCTAACTATCTCTCCATCGGGACGGCGTACAGCCACAGCATAAGCATTTGGCACACGCATCATTACACCCTCAATAACAGCTTGTCCACCAACAATAATTTCTTCTTCTTTCATAAAATTTCCCTTTGCAAAAAACTTAACTAAAAGCAAAAACCACAACACTAGACCTAAGTAACGCTATCAAAGTAGCATTTTACTTAAGACTAATATTGTGGTTTTTAGTTAGCTAGTGTATATAGCTTAGTTTGGTTGGATGAGTGGACATTAATTTATTTTTCCTCTCGTGTATTTCACCAGTTCCAACCTCGCTTATAGTAACTTATTTTTGCATAGCGCGTGCGTATTTCTTGTTAAATCTATCTACACGCCCAGCAGTATCAATTAGCTTTTGTTTGCCAGTATAAAAAGGGTGACAAGCAGAACAAATTTCTAGTCTTAATTCTTTTTTGGTTGATTTAGTTTGAAATTGTTCTCCACAAGAACAACTAACAGTAATTACATTGTATTGAGGATGAATTTTCTCTTTCAAGGTTTTTCTCCACTTAGGTTAAGAATTTGTATGTTGAAAACAGAAACAGTAAAGATAGTTTGTTTATTTACTTTCTGTCAAGAGCTTAATCGCTTAAATTATCCATATAATTTTAAGATTAGCTTTAGTTCTTAAAAAATCAAAAATTTTTTGAAACAAAATTTTCTTATCTAACTTATTAGGCAATAGAATTATTTTGCTCTAAGTATATTTAGGTTATAATTTTGTAGCCAAAGAAAATTTCAAATAGCAATACAAATTATTAAAAATTCAAATAAACAAAATTTTATGGAAAATAGAGATCTAACTACTCAAGTTAAAAACAACCTTCAACCAACTTTAGAAACAGAAAAACATAATCCTACTACACACGATAACTTACTTAAAAATAACATAGATAGTGAAAATGCTCAAAGTGTATTATCTACAACTAATTCTAATATAATTGAAATACCTTTAACAGATCTGCAATCAGCAACTTGTTTATTAGATCAACCTATAAATTTATTAGTAGATAAAATAGTTTTAGATAAAGCATTGCCAATAACAGAAATAGATGAAGCTGATGCCCTAGGCAAGGCTATGTTAGAAAACCAAACAATCAATAATCAGATAGCCCTGACCTTAAAAGAAAGCACAAAAGAAGATTTGTTTATTTCTAGTCAAAAAGCAATTAAAAAACAAAAGTTATCAATGCCAAGTCTTTATATTCGCCCTAATAAAAATACTCCTCTAAAAGGTTTTTTACCTACAGATGATTTACAAATAGAGTTAGTAAATTTAGACAAAGAAACTCCTAGTTCTAAAGTTTGGTTTAGTGAGGCTAAATCTTTAACTAGGGATTTTCTTTTTGCTGCTACTGTTGCATTAATGATAGTTATTTTTGTTATTCAACCAGTAAAAGTAGAAGGCACAAGTATGTTGCCTAAGTTACATGATGGAGAACGGATTTTTATTAATAAATTTATTTACCAATTTGAGTCAATAAATAGAGGAGATATAGTAGTTTTTTGGTATCCAAAAAACCCAAGTCAATCATTTATTAAAAGAGTAATAGGTGTGCCTGGGGATGAAATCCGTATTACTAACGGTAAATTATACATTAATAATAGTTATGTACCTGAGCCTTATCTTTCTGCCGAATATACATCTAACGTAATACCCAATCGTTATTGGATAGTTGATGAACACCATTATTTTGTAATGGGAGATAATCGGGATGCTTCTAATGACAGTCGTGCATGGGGACTAGTACCAGAGAAATATATTTATGGTAAAGCAATATTTCGCTATTGGCCTTTAGATAGTATTGGATCTATAGGAGATTAACCTAAATAAAAACGTGAGTCTATAGATTAACTGGTAAAACTACCTCAAACCAAGTATTTTCTAATGTACTTTCCCAATTAATATGACCTTTATGGTCTTTAGCTATATTTTGGACAAAATATAATCCTAAACCTGCATGATAATTACTCTTTTTGGTAGTAAAAAAGGGTTGGAACAGTTTTTCTTTTATATCTTCAGAAATATGTCCTGTAAAATTATAGACTTTTATACTAACTTCTCCTGTTGGTAGTTGTGATGTATGAACAGCAATTTTTTTATTGCTAATATCTGAACTTTTTTCTGTAGCTTCAATAGCATTATTTATTAAGGCTAGTATGGCTCTAGCAATTTGACTTTGATTACCTTTAATTTCCTTTATGTTATCTTGCAAGATTAAGTTTAACTCCACACCTGCAATTAAAAGATGTGCATTTACTAATTCAACAACATCTTTAACAATTTTATTAACATCAATACTTATACTACTACCTTCATCTTTAGCAATACAGAGTAGACTATTTAGTTTAGCACTAGCCCTTAATCCCATATCTCTAATCATTTCCATATGGGATAACAATTGATTGTCTCTAGATAAACCACGTCCTTTTACTAGCTCTGCTAGTCCAATAACGGCCATTAAAGGATTATTTAATTCATGCATTAGACTTTCTGCTAGTTGCCCAAACATAGAATTCATATATTGTTCAAGTAAATGTTGGCGAGTTTCTTCTAATTCTTGGCTAATGCGTAACTTATCTTTTAATTGATCTTGAAGATATTTGATCCTTAAAGCAGCCTCAACACGAGCAATTAACTCTTTTGGCTCAATAGGTTTACAAATATAGTCATGCGCTCCTAGTCTTAAGGCTTGTACTTGATCATCTAACTCAACCTTAGAAGTAACAAAAACTATTGGGATATCTTTTGTTCTTTCATCATTTTTTAAGGTCTCACAAACAGCAGTGCCTTCAATATCTGGCATTACTTGATCTAGTAAAATAACATCTGGTAATGTATCTATAGCTATTTTGATACCTTCTTTACCTTTATGTACTTTTAATACTTCATGATTATGCTTATTTAAAAATCTAGCTATTATTTCTGTAATAAATTTATCATCATCAATAACAAGTATTGTACCCATAACATCCTTAAATATATAAAATCTTTTATAAAACAAAAATATGATTATCTAAATGTCTAAATATTTTCTTTGTTTCCAAATAACTAACAAATCAATAGTTTATTATAAAAGCACTTTTAACAGAAAATTAAGATTTTTAATAATCTTAACTTTTTACTTAACTAATTTATAGAGGAAAGTTTTACTAAATAATTTTGATAAGTGGGGCATTGATTTTTACGTGTTGCATAGCGACAGGGCTGCACACTTAATCCACATTGAAAAGCAGGTGCTGTTTCCACTTGTGAACTATCTATTGTTGGATCATCATCTTCAAACAAAGGTTTATCGCCTACCCTAATATGTTCACAAAAAATGCTTTTTGCTTCTGATGACATCATCACCTCTAAAACTTATTGTCCTTAGCAATAAAAAACTATAGCTTATTTATATGTTTAATTCTTTAGATTACTTTAAGTAATTTCTGATATAACTAAATATTTTTAGTTATAGTAGCGCAAGTTTTTTGTTATTGTCACTACTTTTGGCAAATAGTTCAACTATGTTTAGATCTATTGCGTAGATTCATTTTTGTTACTTATTATGTTTTGTATTTTTTTAATTTGTCAAACTAGGAAAAACACTTTATGCAACTATCTAGACAACAACGTTTATGGATTACTATTGCAGTATTAACAGGAATGTTACTTGCGGCAATGGAATCAACTGTTGTTTCAACAGCAATGCCCACAGTAATAGCAAGTCTGGGTGGATTGGCTAGATATAGCTGGGTCTTTTCTATTTATCTACTTACTTCTACTGTTAGCATGCCGATTTGGGGCAAACTTTCTGATCTTTATGGAAGACGTTCTGCTTATCTATTAGGTATTAGTATATTTTTAATTGGTTCAGCACTTTCTGGGCTTTCCCAATCTATGAATCAATTGATCATTTTTCGTGCCTTACAAGGTCTTGGGGCTGGAGCAATTATTCCTTTGGGATTAACAATTATTGGAGAAATCTACACCATACAGCAAAGAGCTAAAATGCAAGGCTTATTTAGTAGTGTTTGGGGTATTGCCTCTATACTTGGGCCGGTTTTAGGTGGTTTTATTAGTGATAATTTTTCTTGGCGTTGGGTTTTTTATATAAATATCCCTTTTGGCTTGTTAGCCACTTTGGTTATTAGTTTTAGTATGAAGAACTTACCTATTGCTACAACTAAACCTAAAATTGATTATTCTGGAGCCATTTCATTAACAGCTTTAATTTCTCTGTTATTAATAGTTTGTTTAGAATCAAAAGAAATTTCCTCTTCTTTAATAACAATAAGTTTATTACTAATTTGTTTACTTCTATTGTTTGCCTTTATCTATTTTGAAAAACAAGCTGTTGAACCAATATTACCGCTTAGTTTATTTCAAGAACGAATCTTTCTAATTAGTAGTGTAGGAAACTTTTTATTAGGATGTGTACTTTTTGGAACATTGTCATTTGTACCACTTTTTATGCAATCTGTTCTAAAATCCACGGCAACAGAAGCTGGTAAAACTATTATGTTTCTATTATTTAGCTGGATTTTTAGTTCTTTTATAAGCAGTAAATTAATCTTACGCTTTGGCTATCGTCCTTTAGTAATATTAGGAATGATAGCTCTAGTTTTAGGAAACTTTCTTCTTATTTTATCTATAAACCCTAACAGCAATAAATATTATATTTACCTAAGTATAGCAACAATTGGTATAGGCATGGGTTTTGCTACTTTTGCTATATTGATGGCTGTACAAAACCAGGTAGAGCATAAACTACTAGGTGTAGTTACTTCTTCAACTCAATTTTTCCGCAATATTGGAGGTGTATTAGGTACAGGTATACTAGGAAGTATGCTAGCTTTTAGTTTAGCAAAAATAACTGCACAAGCTTCTAACTCTCAAATAAGACAAGAACTTACACAAATAGTTGATAATCCTAGTATAATTTTTGATTCTTCAACTCGTCTTAATTTAAGTTTTGAGTCAATAAATATATTTGCCCAAGGACTATCAAATTCTTTACACTCAATATTTACAATTTGTTTTTTTCTTTCTCTACTTGGACTCTTAACAGCTTTATTAATTCCAAGCAGTCAATCAAATGAATTTAAGGAAATTTCTTTGCTTGAACAAGAAAAAGTCAATACCTCTCACTAAATGAAAAGTGCTAGGTAATTGTTAAAAGAAATGAATTTATATCTACAATTGCAAAGAAAATCATTTATAAGCATAATAAGAAAACAATAAAATTTTTAGTAATTTGATGTGTTTGGAGATTTGCTTATGCTCAAGAATTTTTGGTTAGCAACTTTGACAATGTTATTTTTCCCTATTTTATTACTTGCTCAAATTGACCCTTGGAAAAATCGTGTTGTTATAAGTGTTCAAGATGCTGACACTTTAGTATTAGATAATGGTGAAGTAGCCAAATTAATAGGAATAACCTCCCCACAAGCTAAACATGGTAAAAAAGAAGGACAACCATTTGGAGATCAAGCACGTGCTTTAACGGAAGATTTGCTTTTAGGTAAAAAAATAGAAATATCTTTTGATCGTGCTTATGGAAGTTTAGGCCATAGAGATCAATTTGGTCGCGCACTTATTTATGTTACTTTTTCACGTGGAATAGAAAAAGATATTGCAAACACAGAACTTCTAAAACTAGGAGTTGGATTTTATACACCAGCAAAAGAAGACCTACAAATTGATGGCGCACTTAAATCTGCTGAAGCACAAGCTCGTAAACAAAAAGTAGGTATTTGGGCCAACTCTGAGAAGTCTCCAATAGAAATAGCTGAAGCTGAAGGAAAAAGCTTTCAAGAACCAGAACCAAGCTTAAACTTAATTTATATTCGTCCCTCTACTCCAATATTACAAGGCCCAGGTGTAACCCTTAATGATTTAGCTACTAATCGTCCTACTAGCAACACATCCAACAATTCAAATAACCGTCCCCCTGCTGCTATGAGCATGGATGATTTAAGAAAAACAAATCCTAATACCCGCCCTGCAACATCAAATAACACAACAATAAAAAATAATGATCCAGATGAAGACATTAAGCAAGTTTACGATGTTACTCGTTCAGTATTTTTTTCTGCCTTTGACCAAAGCCAAAAATTAGAGCTTTATAAAGCTGTTAACAAAGTAATAGGAACCTCTTATCGCATCAGCATAAAACAAGAAAACAAAGAAATTACCTTTATTACTACATACAATGGTCTAAAAGATCTAGAAAAACTTTTAAGTAAAGGAACTGATAGTCAACCTACTCTTACTGCTGTACAAACATCTGTTGGTAGTTTTGGCGGTCAATATGGAACTAGTGTCACAATTTCAACTGGAAAAGATGGTGGTTTAGTTCTTAATTTAAGTGGAAGAGATGGAACAACTAAATTTTATCTTACAAGACAAAGTGCCTTAAAAATGCAGATCGCTATTGGTAACATCTAATCTTGTTAGTAACCCGTTAATTTTTATTAATTTTTAGCGGGTTACTATGCTAAACTCCTGAATTATTACATCAATAAAACATCATATTAGCTTCTTTTACTAAATTATATTCAGGATTTTCTTGATTCTTGGCTAAGAAAGTCGTAACTTATATAGGGCTTATTAAAATCTCAGTATTAAATAATAATATATTAATAAAAAACAGGAACAGATAATGGCCAAGAAAAAATGCCCAGCCTGCAGTCAGCTTTTTGCAGAAACAGCGGTCTTTTGTCCAAATGATGGCAAAAGGTTAGTTGATGATGAAGAATCTCCAGATAAGTTTGTTGGTTTGGTTTTAGATGCCAAATACCAAGTTGAAAGATTAATTGGTAAAGGTGGTATGGGTAATGTTTATGAAGCCAAACATCTACATATGGGACTGCCCGTAGCAGTCAAAATTCTCCATCCACATTTAGTTACTGATAGCACTGCTGTAGAACGTTTTCGACGTGAAGCCCGTTCTGCCCGCACAGTTAATCATCCAAATGCTATTTCTATAATGGACTTTGGCGTAACATCAGATAATGTCTTGTACCTAGTTATGGAGTTAATTAATGGTATAAGCTTACAAGAAGTCTTAAAAAGAGAAACTACTATTGAAAGCAGCCGCGCAGTAAAAATAATGCGCCAAGTTTGTTTAGCAGTTGATGTTGCTCACCAAAAATCTATTATCCATAGAGACCTTAAACCCGATAATATTTTGATCCTTGATTATGGTAAAGACACAGAAAAAGTAAAAGTAATAGATTTTTCTATTGCTAAAATGAAAGAAAGTGGCAAAGACCCTAATCTTACTAGTGCTGGTGTTGTGGTAGGGACACCTCAGTATATTTCACCTGAACAAGCTCAAGGTCTAGAATTGGATAACCGTTCTGATATTTATAGTATGGGGATAATACTCTATCAAATGCTTACTGGTAATGTTCCTTTTACTGGTAAAACCTCAGCAATGTTGCTAATGCAACATATTCAGGCAAAACCTAAACCTCCTCGTGAAATAAAGCCGGAAATCCCTATTAGATTAGAACAATCTGTTTTGCGATCCTTATCTAAGCAAGCTAAAGATCGACAACAATCTGCTGCTGTTTTAGCCCAGGAATTGGAAGAAGCTTTGTCTAATGCTCCAGCAGAAGTTCCAGAAATTAAGCAAATTCCTATTAAAGAAGAGCCAAAACAAGAAAAACCTCCTCCACCTCCTCCTGAGCAAAAGAAAAGTTTTTGGCAAAGATTACTTAGTTTGGTCTTCGCTCGTTAAAACCTTAAAATAGCCTCTTTTGGAAGAGGCTATTTTAATAAAATTTTATCTATTTAAATATTCCATTAATGCTTCTCAAATCAGATATTTTTAACTCACCACTAAAAAAATCTGATAGCCTCAAAGTTATTTCTACTCTATTTTTCAAATCATTTATAGCTAAATCCAATACTTCTTTATGGTCAAAAGCCATTTCCGGCAAAGATTTAATAGAAAACCATTCTGCTTTATCTGCATCATCTGCTCCGGTTACTTCTGTTGGAAGATCAGCTAAAAAAGTATGATAGGCAACAGTTACTGTATGACCTCTTGGATCACGTCCAGGATCACCAAAACTATAAAATTGTTTTAATTCAACACCCTTTAGCCCTGTTTCTTCCTCTAATTCTCTAGCTGCGGCTAAAGGTAAAGCTTCATTTACATCTACAAACCCTCCAGGAATTGCCCATTTATTAGCAAAAGGCGGATATTTACGCTTTATTAGCAAAATTTTTATATCTTGTTGGTGTAAAGCAAAAATAATTGTGTCTACTGTAACAGAAGGTTTTGGATAATTTGTAGTCATTTATAATGATTTCTCCCTAAGATTTTTACTATTAACGTACCTTTAGATCTTATCAAACTTCTATAAAGTGGCAAAAAGTATTTTTATCTTAATTAACCTTCAAATTTAAACAAAAACTTTATTTCTTTAATTTGGTTAAATCCAATAAATTTCCAAGCTAGCTAGCCAAAACTCTTTTTGCTACATATAATGTTATGCCACAAAACCAGTTATCCAAACCCCATAATTCTACTAAAAAAATGGCACGTTTAATTTTAATTGATGTAAATCTAATAATAGGTGATTCTAATACACCTAAAGAAGCTTCCGTAGTATTATCCTTAAAAGGGCAACGTATTACGGCTAAACACTTAGCTGAAGCAAATGAAGACTCTCTAGCCACTGTTGCAACAGCCACCTTAAAAGCAGTTCAAGAAGCCTTACCTGTCTCAGTTGAGTTTACTCTACGAAATGCAATTAAGCTAAATCCTCAATTTCTTGATACACCATTGTTAGTAGTAATTGCTGATTTAGCATATGGACGCAGTAAATATGAGTTAACAGGGGCTTGTCAATGTGAAGAACCTATGATGCACAGAGGAATTGCACAAGCAGCTTTAGACGCTACTAATCGTTTGGTACAGTTTATTCTCTCAGAAACATTTTAATTTGTAGAGCTTTGAAGTTGAATCTGCCTTAAAAGCTGATACACACTTTGAGTTGCTTTAGTTAAGCATTTTGAATCTTCGTCATTAGTAAAACCTTCTAACAAAATTTTCACTATTTTTTCTGATAATTTTAAAGTCTCTAAAGCTTCCTCTAATTTTTCTAACTTAAACAAACAGCGAGCTTTACCAAGTAAAATACTCCATTGCTGATGTATAGCTCCAATATTTTGAGCTATTTCTAGGGCATTATTATAAGTATCATAAGCAACTGCATTTTCTCCGGCTGATTCTTGAATTTGAGCTAGTACTTCTAGGGTTAACATTTGTTCTGGCAATTCACCAAAACTTTTTAGCACTGCCACAAATTGTTTTAATTGATTGGTAGCTAAATGATAATCTCCTTCTAAAGCAGCTATTTTGGCTATTCCCCGTTTAATCACAAGTGTAGTAGCTTTGTCCCCTATTTCTAAAGCAAGAGCTAAAGCATGTTGTAAAAGGTTTGATGCCTGATCTATATCAAAACTAATTTCAAAAAGATAAGCATTTCCTAAATAAACATGCTGGTAAACCTCTCCAAGCCTCCAACCTATTTGACGAGATAAAACAACTCCTTTTTTATGAACTTCTTTAAGAGAATCTGTATTGTATTCATAAAAATACATAACCGAAAGCATAGAATAAGCTCGGCATAAAAAGAGTGAATCCCCTAATTTGTTAGCTAATGCCATGCCCTTCTCAACTAATTCAAAACCCTTTTGACGCTCACCTAAAAGCTGTAAACAAAGACCTTGAAAAACCTGAGCATGAGCAAGTAGCTTTTCTTCTTGGAGTTGTTCAGCTAGCCGACAAGCTTCTGTTAAATTAAATAGAGCTTCTTTGTAATGAGCAACTCGCAATTTAGCCCGGCCTGTTTGCAAGTTTAGCTGTTGTTGCCAAAATTTATTTTGTGCTATTTGAGCAATAGATAACCCTTTTTCTGCCCAAATGATTACATCTTTGAAACGCCCTTGATACCAACCAAAATGTGAAAGATTTCCATAGCTTTGAGCCAGAAGATTATTATCTTGTAATTTCTCTGCTAGTTGAAGCGCGCTTTGAGCTATGGTCAATGCTAGCTCTAATTTACCTAAATTTACTAACGCGCTAGCATGTTTATTTTTTATATCTACTAGTAAAGCTAAATCAGCCAAATTAATTTCTTGATTTTCTTGTAAAATTGTGGCTGCTTCTTCAACCAATTGACCAAGTTTTACAACTTCACCCCAAGCAGATTGTTCAAAAGATTGTATTATTGCTTGTTGTCCAAAATAAAAAGTTTCTTGCCATTCCGTTGCAGCATAATGATGAAAAGTAAGTGTGCTTAAAACTTGCCTTAAATTATTTTGAAATATCTTCTTTATCGCTAGGGCTGCTTGTGAGTGTAGCTTTCTCCTTTGACGTTTACTAAGAGAATCATACAAAACTTGTTGAAGAGCAGAGCTTTGAAAACAATATTCATCTATTTTTGAGCTTCGTTGCTCATAAATAAAATGCTCTTTTTCTGCTTCTACTAATAACGGTTCTAGCTTTTCTGGCTCAAATTCTAAAAATTCTGTAAGCAAATCAAAGCTAAAACTATTACCTAGTATGGAAACTTTAGTAATTAACTCTTTTAACTCTTCGTCACATTTCTCTATTTTATAAAGTAAAGCTGTTCCAATAGTGTTAGGTAATGCAATATTTTCTAAAGCTTCGCAATGCCACCAACTACCAACTAAATGTATTTTTCCTTCCTGCACCAATAAACGAACAACTTCGCTTAAGTAATAAGGATTACCATTAGTAATTTGATAAATATAGTTTAGCTCTCGCTCGGAAATTTCTATCTGACGAAATAAAGCTTCAAAATAAATTTTTGTTTCTTCTAAAGTAAAAGATTTTAAGTCAACAATTTCAAACTTCACATATTTACTTTGTCTAAAAAACCAGTCTTCAAGAAAACTACCTGATCGATTTATTTCTGATAAATTCGTAGTAGCAACTAAAAATATTTTTTTATTACTGTTATTTCTAATTGTATAACCTATCAACTCTAGGCTTAACTCATTAGCTAAATGTAAGTTATCAAATAGGATAAGAAGTTTTTTATCTTTAACTAGAGCTTGAAGGATTTGATTAATAACTTCAAAAACAGGCCATTTTTCACTTTCATGTTTTGTTTCTAAATTCTGACTCCATATTTCTGCTGGCAAAGTTAAACCATAACGAGCTTTTATTCTAGCGTTAACACGTTGTGCTAATGCTCCGCTTTTATCCATTAAAGAATCTTCAAAGCGAAAGCCTAGTAAATTAGCAAGCATCGGTAAAATCCATTGATAAGGTTGAGTAAAATTATCCTGATCAAAAAGATTAACTAATGTAACTAATAGATCTTGTTGACTAATAATTTCCTGTAACTTACTTAATAAAAACGTCTTGCCTGCACCACTATTAGATAAAATTATTATTGGATGGGCTGATTGTTGACCCATTTGTAAGATTTGAGTTTGTATTAGTTGGAGTTCTTCTATACGTCCAACAAATTGATCATATTGTGGTGTAGTTGGGGTTAAAGCAGCAGTACCAACTTTTTTATAAACTCCTGTAGGTATTTTATTGGCTGTTGTTACATAATTAGTAAGATTATTAGCTAAATTAAGCTCATCATATAAACTTGCTAATTCTGTTAAAACTTGTTCTATTGTTTGATAGCGTGCTGCTGGTGATTTTTGCAGCATTCTCATTATTACTGCTTTAAGCTTACTAGGAACAGTTGCTGGCATTGGTGGAGGCTGTGATACAGCTAAATTCATTAAGGTTTGCACTAGGCTATTGCCATCAAAAGCAACTTTACCTGTTAACAACTCATAAAATACTGATCCTAAAGAAAATATATCTGATCTTATATCTACATCTTCCCCCTTGGCTTGTTCTGGAGACATATAATTAGGCGTTCCTAAAATCACACCTGCATCAGTCTTAAAGCCTGCACCGCTTCTTAAAACCGTATTTGAGCAATTGTCAGAAACTTTTGCTAGGCCAAAATCTAGAATTTTTACTAATCCATCTGAGCGCAAAATAAAATTCTCTAATTTTAAGTCTCGATGAACAATACCATTTTGATGGGCAATCATTAAGCCTTGGATTGATTGGATTGCAATACTAAAAAAATCTTTTAGCTTAAAACTCCCTTTTTTCTCTACAATTTGGCGTAGTGTTTGACCTTCAACATATTCTGTAGCAATAAATAATTGATCATCAAAAAAACCTATTTCATAGACGGTAATAATGTTAGGATGATTTAGAGAGGAAATTGTCCGAGCTTCTCGAAGAAATCGAGATTTATGATCAATATCGTTATTAAGTTCCTTAAAAAGCAATTTTATAGCTGCAAGTCGTTGTATTTTTTCATCTTTCGCTAAGTAGACTTCTCCTACACCACCATAACCAATAAGCTCAATAACTCTATATTTATCAGCTATAAGTGTATCAGCAGCTAAAGTAGCGTTATTAGCTTGCCCCATAAAAAATCCTTAGCAAAAATTAATTAAAGAAAAATTTTTAATAACTGGTTAAACTCTTTTGGTCGTTCAATTTGTGGAACATGCCCACAATTGGGGATTACTTCTAGTTTGGCACCAGGGATATTTTCTGCAAATTGTCTAGCAAATTCTATTGGCATCAATTCATCGTGTTGACCCCATAAAACTAAAGTCTCTGCTCTAATTTTAGTTAATTTATCATCTAGCCATTCATTAGGATCTAAAGCCGATGCTAAAACCTTTTCTACTGTTTTATGGTTAGATTCTAAATTCCGTAGCAAATAGCTAATTACTACGCTAACTTGATTAACATATTGTACTTTATTATAAAAACAAAGAGATAACATTGACCTAGTTTCCGAAATTGTACGGGGGGCAAATTTAACTTTTTCTAGTTTTTCTCTAAGCTCCGGCCAAGGTTGCAAGCCTGCACTACAAACTAAAACAAGCCGTTTTATTAGTTCAGGCCGTTTTATTGCTAACCGCGCTGCTATCCAACCTCCCAAGGAATTACCTACTATATAAATTTCCTTAAGATTTAGCGTATCCAAAAAACCTTCAACATAATTAACAAAGTCTGTAATTTTATAATCTAAATCTGGTTTATCAGAACGTCCATGTCCAATATTATCAATAGCAATCACTCTATATTGTTGGCAAAACATAGGAACACTCATCAACCAGCTAAGAGAATTTGACCCTAGCCCATGTAAAAACAAAATAGGCTGACCCTGCCCAATATCCTGATACCAAATTCTATGGCCTTTAATTTTAATAAATTTGGCGATATTTTTTTGTCTTTCCATACCATTACGGTAGTAAACCAACTGGCTTACCATATTGGTAGCAAGACCAAGCACTTGTGATTTTACTTCTAACATAACTTTTTTTTCTGAATTTCTTTTTATCTTATTAAAAAATATCTAGTTTGTCTTATAACTTCGCCGTAATTGAATATAGCCTAGGGAAAACTTAGAGCTAAAAATTAAAAAGTAGCTACCAAATTTAGCAGCTACTTTTTAAGGTAAGATATTTACTTTAACCAGATTAGACTTTGCTTAGATGTTAGAGTCCCAAAAAGAGCCATCTTTACGATTAGAAGGTTGGGACGGACTGGCAAAATAATTTTTTACTTCTACAACTACTTGTTGAAAAATATATTGATGTTGCTCAAAAATTGGTTTTGGTGTTTGTCTTCTTAAACCTCCAACTAAGTCATAAACTTCTACCTCAAAAAATCTAAAGAATTTTGGTAGATTTTGCTTAAGTAGCGTGTTAGTTAAATTAATTATGCTGCTACGAATTTGATCTAAACGTTCTGGTGAAGGAGCATATCCATTCATAACATCGCTATAAGTATCTTGTAGAGTTTTAATTGCAAGCTCTATTAACTCTCGTTCATTAGTTGGTAAAGCGTTAATTGGTTGACTGTTAGAAACACCAGTATTAAACAAGCCTTTGACAGCATCAATTGCCTTTTCAACAATGCTGGGTTGAGGTTTAGCTACATCAACTTTTTTGCTTGCAGGTACAACACCTTCTATTTGTCCAAAACTTTCAGATTTGCTTTGTCTCCTATCAAGCATTGGTTCTGCTGGTGGTATGGGTCGTGCTGGTGGCGCAGCAGGTCTTGGAGGTGCTGATTGTGGCACTTGTGGTGCCATTGGCCTGTTAGAACTCTTACTAACAATACTCTCTTTTCTTTTAGCTGTGTCTGCTATTTCTCTTTCTTGCATTAAATAATCGCCACGAGTACGAATTGATTTAGTAGCGCAATTAGATTTACTTGCCTGTTCATAAGAAGTTGATGCTGGAGCAGCTTGCCAATCAGCAGGCATTTCCACAGGTTGAACAACATGACGTTGATAGCCTTGATGGTTAACTATTTCGCTATGATCTACAGCAATAAAAGCAGTAAACCTTGTTAAAATATTAAACCTTGTTGAAAGACTGATAATTTCCCGTTTTAAGCGTTCCTGTGATGATAGTTCTACTCTATAACGATCTTCTAAATCTGTAATTCGTTCTTTAGCCCAAAGTTGAGCAATAGCCGACATAAACACTTCTTGAGGGTTAACAA
Organism: Blastocatellia bacterium; assembly: GCA_016713405.1. Taxonomy (NCBI): domain Bacteria; kingdom Pseudomonadati; phylum Acidobacteriota; class Blastocatellia; species Blastocatellia bacterium. The sequence goes on along the minus strand of JADJPF010000015.1, from coordinate 26,528 downwards.
TTATGTCAAAATCCCCGCCTGCAATAAATTGTCCCCTAACTCTAATACGTCCAATATTTCTAGCAACAAAGAATGCTGAACTAGCACGACCATTAAAAAGATCAGGTATTTTACTTGGTGCAATAGCTGAAATGTCTAGTCCGCTATCCACATCTTCTAATCTTAAATTTACAACTAATGGACTTCCAATTTCCCGCCCAACATTGACTAAAGCATCTTCTAACTGCGAGCCAGGAGTAACAAAAGTTGCTGTTCCACTACCAACATTAGCTAAATGTTGTAAAAATCCTTGATTGACGGCTGTATCAATTCCAATTGTAAAAAGTCTAGTTACGCCTAATCTCTGTTGTGCTTCTTTTAAGACTTGAGATTCATTACCTACTTCACCATCCGTAAGTAAAACAATTACTGGTACTCGTCGATAGCTATCGCGCCTTTGCTCAAGCATTTTCATTGCTTCAACCAAAGCTTTATAAATTTCTGTTCCTCCAGCAGCATTAATACCCCTTAAATAACGTTCTCCTTGCTCAAGCCCATAATAATCGGCTGGAATAAAATAATTATCTCTACCATAAGCACTATAATTAGGATTAAGCCATTCCACCCCATTACTAAAAGATTGAATAGCAAATCGATCTTGTGGGCCAAGGGTTTTAAGCAGCAAGGCACAAGCACGAGCAGCAGAAGCCATTTTTATCCCTTGCATTGATCCAGAACGGTCAACAATAAAAACAACATCTCGGGCTTGGTTGTAACGTCCTTCTTCTGAAGGCGGAATAATTGAGAGCATTCCATAAGCTTCACTATAGGAGTCTCGATAAACTAAAAGTGAGGTACGTAGTTTTGCATTGCTAAGAGTCCAACGAAGTACAAAATCCCGGTCTAAAGCTTCATCTTGACGTGCTAGCGAGACTTTAACACCTTCTTTACCAGCAGAAGTTCGTGTAGCGTGTTGAGAACAACAAAGATTACGTAATTCTCCGCCATCTATTGTATCGTCCCAAAGAATTAGCGTTTCAATAGATAAAGAAATTTTTGGATCAAAGTTTTTTGCAAGCCTTGGAGGGGAAATCCTAGAAGCATCTGTAACAATATTTGTGTCTGGCTCAATACCATCTCCAACAGGGTCACGATATAGAGATTGACCTGGAATATAGCGAGGCGCAACAACTAATGGGAGTCTAATTTCCGTTGTCCCATCCTCAAAAAATATTAATTTTTCAGAGTAGGTAATAGCAATTGTAATTTCTTGTCCAGGAGGCAAGTTTCCTAATTGTAGAGTAAAAACATCGTCTCTTTCTTTTTCCATCAAAGCGGCTCTTTTGCCTTGGTTAATTGCCTCTTGGTATTGGCGGCGAGCCTCAGCGCGTTCTTCAACTTTACCTTTTACAATCTTAGATCCAATCCTCATTTCAAAATCGCTTACAGCAGCCCCACCTGGCAAGGGAAAAATATATACAGCTTCTAAATGCTCTTGATAAGGATTTTCAAATGTCTGTTTCATCACTACAGAAGCAACTTGGCTAGCTATTTGTGCATTGATTTTTACATCTGCTAAGGGCAACATTACACGTCTTGAGTTTATTTCTGCAAAAATACTACCTACACCACAAGTTCTTTCACTAGGAATTTCTATTCTAGGGATATAGCTACCTTCTACTGACCAACTCATCTTTTTACCCTCCAACTTTTTTATTTACTTAGTTTCTTTATCTATAACATTGCTAGAGATTTATTTTTTATTAACATCGTTTATCTACCTAACAAGTTCCTATTTGCTATTTATTTTAGATATAAATTTAAGCAATCTTGCGCTATCCAATCATAAAAATAAATTGGATACGTTCCCCAAAACTAACGCGAAGATTGCTTAAATATTTGCAAACTGACAGTATGTTAAAAAATTACTGTAATGCTGTCAAGATTAAAATTATTTAGTATACTGTAAACAAAGTAAGTTAATATTTTTTCAATTTCTTAAGTCATGCGCGTGACGAAATAATTGTAGCGTAGGGTTTCAACCCTACGTATTGTAATATAATATTACAGAGTCGCGTAGCGACAACATAATAAACATATTAAATTCAATAAGTTAATTATGTCGTCAAGTTCGTGACTCTGTAAATACTATACTATTATACGTAGGGTTGAAACCCTACGTATAATATGCCGCCCCGTTGGGGCTTAAGATTAAAATATCAGAAAACTTAGTTTACAGTGTATTTAGTACAATGTAAACTAAGTTTTCTGATTAAATTGGTAAGGCCAAAATTTCGTTTTAGGGAGAATTTTTATAAATTAACATGCTTTCTTAAGGTTACTTAAATTGTTATCTTGATAATCTAAAATAGAAAAGTTTAATATTTTTGTTGTATACCAGACTTTAACAGGAGCATCTGCAATTACTTCATTAAGACAAATTGCAAGTCTATCACCACGGTTTATAGCTTTAGGAGAAAGTCCTTTTTCATTTAGAACTAAAACTCCAACTTTGCAACCTAACAAGTCTTTTTGACCTGAAATAACATACCAAAGTGGAAAATCTTCTGTAGTTTGTCCTACTTTAAGAAAACAGTAGGTACTATTTTCTGTAATAACTTCAAAGCTACGAATATTACTATCTGTTAATAAAATTTCAGAAGCAAAAGTTTGTTTTGGAAAGAGAGAAATACTAGTTTTACTAGTTTTATTAATTAAGGTTTTTTGCATAAATTTATACTCCTATAAGATTATTTTTTAGTTGTAGATGCGTTTATGCAGAAAAATCTGTCTTTTATTTAAGAAAAATTTTTTAATATTTTCCGGCAAATAAAAAAGGCTAACCTTTAAGATTAACCTTTTTATTTTTAACAATTAAGAAATTTAATTATTTTTTCTTCTCTTCTGATGGCTTTTGTAATTGCCCAACAGCTTTAGCATCACCATTATTATCCAGATTTATACCTATAGGCAAGCCTTTTAATAGACGTTGAACCACTTCTGCAACGCTTTCACCACCAAGTATTGCTAAGGGAGAAAGATTTTTTGTTAGTTCTGTAGCAAGTTGTTGATCTCCCAAAACTTTTAGAGTTGTAACAAGTTCTGGAGCTAAAGCAGCCATTTCTTCCTTAAAAGCAGCAACTTTGCTAGCTAAGATATGTTGGTCTACTTCAGCTTGTTGTTTAGCTAACTCAATTTGTTTAACTCCAGTGATTTCTATTGCTTCGGCCCTATTTTTAGCCTTACCAACTGTTTCTAGTTTGTCAGTATCAATATTAAGTTGTGCTTTTGTAAGAACTAGTTCTTTTTTAACATTTTCAAGCGCAATAGCTTTTTCTACTGTAGCCATTTGAGTTTGATAAATTTGTTGATTTACTTCTTCTTTAATTTTTTCACTATTTAAGCGCATATACTCTTGTTTGCTATTAACTTCAAAAACAATTGCTGTTCGTTGAGCATCGGAAAGTAACTTATTAACGTCTGAATCTAAAATCTTAACATCCAAAACTTCTACATCATAAACCCACATATTATTTTCTTCAAAAAGTCGCCCAACACGCTTTCCTTCGCGCTTATCGCCTAAAATAGCAGTGCGAATTATTTCTGTACTATTTGCATGAAAAGCATCTATAGAGGTATTTCTTACAGTTCCACGAACAATTGAGCCTAAATGGTCACAAAGTAAACCAACATAATTTTTTACATTAAACCATTTTTCATCCTGCTGATCTCCTTTACTAAGAAAAGAAACTCTGTAGGAAAGCAAAACTTCTAACTCAACATGGTCACTTGTTTTGACTTTAACAATATCCGAAACCTTATTACCATCTTTTTGCAAAAAACAAGTTGTAAGCAAATATTCATCTGTTTTTGGTTTACCTGTAGAAAGTCGTAAAACTTCCAGGTCTTCATCATAATCTAGAATCCGGGTTTGAGGCCCTTTTACAACTTCACGTTTATTTTTTGCTGTAACAAGTACAGCAAAACTTGGAGGAATATAAATTGAAATAGCTTTAGTTGTGTCATATTCAGCCGCTTTTGGGCCTATGACATTGGCAAAACGTTGGACTGCAACATTTTTTCTGCCTCGTTTTTCTTCCATTTCCACTTGTGAAATCATATTTTGTGCAGGTACAAGCTGGGAATTTCGCTCAATAAGCCCATATAGCCGCATAGTTTCTTTGTCCAGTTGTCGAGTAATGATGTCTACTTTTGTAGGATCTGGTAAGTAATTTTTTGGCCCTACTTCTGTAGAAATTCTTCCTGTCTCAATCTCTCTTACGTAAATTCCTTCTTTTTCTGCAATTGGAATAGAATAAACTTCGCTAACTACTTCTAAATTTTCACTAGGAAAGAAAAATCCTTCTTTATCTTTAAGAAAAATTTCTTGTCCTGCTGTATAAGAACCCATTGGAACTTGATCTTTTCCATCGGATTGAAAATCTTTTATCACCTGGACATGTAAGCCCATATTTTTTCTTAAATGATGCGCCTTAAATACTCGTTCACCATCTTTTTCTACAAATTCTTCAGTGGCTTCTGGAAATACTACTGCTGGGCCTCTAAAATAAGTCTTTTTACCATTTGGAGAAAGTAAAATACAGTATTCTCCATCAAGTAAAGTAACAGCACTTCGTACATAATCATCTTTTTCATCTGGAACAACTTCTAGGCCAGTTTTGGGAATATAAAAACTAACATCTATACCCTTAATAACTTTTTCTGTACCAATAGGACTATTATCATCCTCTACCCTATCATAAACTCTTACTATTAAATACTGGTCTTCTCTTAATTCGTGACCATCAATTACTTCTGCCATTTGTCCGGGCCAGAGTGGAAAAGCCGCTGGGCCGGAAACAACAACTTTTCTACCTATAAGTAATTCTATGGAATAATTAGCACCTTTAATTGGTTTTGCGCTAGTATCTTTAGGAGGATTTTCTAAAATTATATATTTTGAGGAAGAAGCAATAATAAAAGGTTTGACTCCAACACCTCCTTCTTCTCCTCGAATTGGGATAAACCGACCTTCATAATATTCAACCAAGCGTTCTGTATTGGAAAGACTTATTTTAGTAGGGCCTACATAAAGGATAATGTCTCCTTTAGTTAAGTCTTGTACATAAGCATATTCATTAGGAGCAACTAAAATATCCCGTTCCCGGACATCTCTTTCTGCCATAAAACATCCTTTCTTATATAGTAAAAATTTAGAGAACAAAGTCTAAGGATTAACTATTATGAAAGTGATAATTTAATAAAGCAAGGTTGGATAAAAACAAAAAGGTTTTCTTTAGTTTTTATTTTTATTAATTCTAATGGTTGACTTTAATTGACTCTTAGTAGCTTTCGGCATTACTATAAACAATTCATATATATAAGGCTTAAATTCTTTTAGGAGATTTTGATGAGGTCGGGAGCAACTTTAGCTGCAACAGCGGCTTATTGTGAAAAAAAATACCCCAAGCCCAACTAGGACACTTTCGTCAAGAACAAAATCTTTGGTTTTCTTCTATAGGATTAGGTACTTATCTGGGCCAACCTAATGAAATAACAGACCTAGCTTATCAACTTGCTATTACTAGAGCAATTGAGCTTGGTTGTAATGTTTTAGATTCAGCAATTAATTATCGTAGCCAACGTAGTGAGCGAATTATTGGAACAACTCTAAAACAACTTTTCCAACAAGGTAAAATAAATAGAGAAGAAATTATTATTGCTACAAAAGGTGGTTTTCTTCCCTTTGATTCAAAAGCAGCACCAGATCCTTATCAATACCGACAAAAACAATTTATTGACCCAGGTATAATTACTCAAAATGATATTGTAGCTGATTGCCATTGTATGACCCCAGCTTATCTAGAAAACCAACTAGAGCAAAGTTTACAAAACTTAAATGTTGATAAAATTGATATTTATTACTTACATAATCCAGAAACTCAATTACAAGAAGTTAGCCAGTCAGAATTTTACCATCGTATTCAGCTAGCATTTGAGTTTTTAGAAAAAAAAGCATCTGATGGAAAAATAGCCTTTTATGGTACTTCTACATGGAATGGCTACCGTCAAATGTCAAATACTAGAGATTTTTTAGATTTAACTGATCTAGTAAAAATAGCTAAGTCATTAGCAGGGGAAAGCCATCATTTTCGATTTATCCAATTACCATATAATTTAGCTATGCCAGAAGCTTTTACAATTACTAATCAAACTATTGATGATGAAAAATATTGTGTCCTAGAAGCTGCCAAACATTATGGTTTAACAGTGATGTCTTCTGCTTCAATCTTGCAATCTCGGCTAGCTCATAATTTACCTAAAGAGCTTAAAGTTCATTTTCCTGGATTAAAAACCGATGCTCAACGCTCAATTCAATTTGTACGCTCAACTCCTGGAGTAACTACAGCTTTAGTAGGAATGAGCCAAAAACCGCATGTAGAGGAAAATCTTTCTACAGCATCAATATCTCCAATTGCACAAAAAGAATTCTTAGAACTTTTTGAAGTTATTTAACTTATTTATCGCAAATCTGTGATGAAAGGCCATTAAATGTCACAAAAGAAAATACTTATCCTTACCTCTGACAGTGGTGGTGGTCATACTTCGGCTGCTCATGCTATTGAAGCTGGGTTAGGAATGTTTGCCGGTCGCCTCTCTTACTTAGTAGAAATTTCTCGTATTGTTGAAGATTCTAGTTATGTTACTCGCCAATCTATCAATTTTTATAATTTCTTACTTCGTCATTATCAGTCCTATGTTAAATACTATCATTGGGCAATACATCAATTTAATTTGGATCGCTCTCTTTATAGGTTTTACCGTAAATATATAAGTCAAACTGTAGATCGGTTTTGTCCTAATGTAATTGTATCAGTACATCCAATGGTGCAGTATGGTATTGCTCGTATTTTAGAAGACTTAAAATTATTAGATCGTATTCCATTAGTTACTGTAGTAACAGATCCCTGTGGAAATTCATGGAAAGGTTGGGCAAATGAGCATGTACAACTTTATTTAGTAGCACATGAACAAGCTCGCCAAGAAATGATAACTTATGGTGTTAGTCCTGAACGTATTCGTATTTGTGGTATGCCAATACATCCTAAATTCCAAAAAGCTAGCCAATTAGTACCAAGCGAAATGCGGCAAGAACTTGGCTTAGATCCTGATAAATTCACAGTTTTTATTAATGCAGGTTGGATTGGTGGTGGAAACATTCCAAAAGTTTTTGCCCATTTAACTAACACTAACCTAGATATGCAGGCAATTTTCCTAGCAGGAAATAATCCAAAACTAAAACAAGAAATGGACAAACTTGCTGCTAATTCTCGTTTTCCTGTTAAAGTATTAGGTTATTCTAATAATATGGAACGGCTAATGCGTTCAGCTAATGTAATGATTTCTAAAATAGGTGGGTTAACAACCTTTGAAGCTTTGGCTTGTCAACTACCAATTATTATGGATCATATTACTGAGCCAATGCCCCAAGAAGCTAATACAGCAGATTTAATTGCTAGTCATAATGCTGGTTTGAGGCTTTGTCAAGTAAGCGATATAGTACCAATCCTAAAAAATCTTATTGATAACCAAAGTGACTGCCAAGCAATGAGTGAAGCAGCACAAGAGTTATCTACACCAGATGCTACTCAACGGGTAGTAAGTGAAATTTCTAATTTTTTCTTACCTAAAAAATCACTGATAGAGACTATTTAATTTCTATGAGCAAAAAAACTAACTTAATTGAAAAAGTAGCCCGTGATACAAATCTCCCGCTAGATTCAGCGGAACGGGCTATTAATCTTATTTTAAGTGGTGTAGCAGAAGGGTTAAGAAAAGATGGACAAGTTAGTTTAGGGGATTTTGGAGGGTTCAAGCTTTTTGCTAAATCAGAAAATCCCCTAGAAAATCCCCCGCCATCAACTAGTAAAACCATAATTCGTTTTGTACCTAGTACTAAATTGCGCAATATTATTAATAAAACAGAATAATCAGTTTGACAAAACTAAGTCTTAACATATTAAACTTCTAAAATAACTTCCCCAAAAAGCGCAGGAGTATAAAAGATAGAAGTATTTTGTTGTCTATGCACACCCAGAACCAAAAAGCTTTAATGGTGCGATGCTTAATTTAGCCAAAGAAGTTTTGCCTGCTCAGGACATGAAATAATAGTATCTGATCTTTATGGTAGACAATTTAATCCTGTTTCTGGTCGTCACAATTTCCTTAATGTCAAAGAGCCACATTACTATAAACAACAAGTTGAAGAAATCTTTGCTTCAGAAACAGATAGCTTTGCCTCTGATGTAAAAGCTGAAATGGCTAAACTAGATTGGTGTGATGTACTAGTTTTTCAATTCCCACTTTGGTGGTTTGGTCTTCCAGCAATATTAAAAGGTTGGGTAGATCGTGTTTTTGCTATGGGTCGCATTTATGGCGGGGGTAAATGGTATGACCAGGGTGTTTTTCATGGCAAAAAAGCTATGCTTGTGCTTACTACTGGAGGCGGTGAGTCAATGTATACTCCATTAGGATTAAATGGAAGTATTCACCAAATTCTTTTCCCTATTAATCATGGAATCCTTTATTTTGTTGGCTTTGATGTCTTACCACCATTTATAGCTTATGGTGTTAGCCGTGTTAACACTGAACGCCGCAAAGCTTACTTAGAAGAATATAAACAAAGGTTATTAAGTGTTAACGAAACACCTAAACTTGTTTTTCCAACCTTAGCCGATTATGACGAGACTTTTCAGCTTAAAAAGTAATAGTCTCTATTTACCTAATTAGATTGTTTGCAACATCCAATGGCCTATTCTATTATTCAAAGGGTAGATCTGGTAATTTGAGGTAAATAATTATTATGTCATTAAAAAAATTATCTTTATCTTTTACTCTTTTTTTAATAGCCAATCTTTTTTCAGCTAATGTTTTTGCTCAATCTGGACGTGTAAAATCTCGTGATAGTAACACTCCTAATTCTCTTTCCCGTAGCAATAGTAATAGCACTTCAATTCCTTCAAACACTCCAACTGCTGACAAAATCCCTAAAAATACTTTGTTAAACCTACATTTAGATCAATCTTTAAGCTCAAAAACTAATAAAAAAGGTGAAGAGTTTATTGTTAGATTATCTGAACCAGTATTTGTTAAGGATAAACTAGCACTTACTAGAGCATCGGTTAAATGCCACATAATAAATGTTGAAGCAGCAGCACGTAAGGGAAAAAATGGATCTTTAACCATTGGTTTTGATGAACTAATTTTAGATGATGGAACAAAAATTCCTTTGAAAGCTTCTCTTTTTTCTGTGATTAACCGCACTGATCAAGTAGTAGAAGAAGATGGAGAAGGTAAAATAAAAGATCCAAGCAAAGGAAAAAGTAAAGCTGGAACAGTAGCAACTCAAACTGGCATAGGTGCTGGTATTGGTGCAATTACTGGAGGTGCTGCTGGTGCTGGTATTGGTGCTGGCATTGGTGCTGGAGTTGGTTTAGGTGGAGTGTTATTAGCAAGAGGACGTGATATTGAATTATTATCTGGTTCACGCTTACAAGTTAGATTAGATGCAGATATATTACTGAATAGAACTACTGAAATAACTAAACCTGTAGAGACAGCAGAACCCACAACACAACAAAATTAAAATAACTTTGGAAAACATTCAAAATAAATGTCTTGCTAAAATGTAAGCAAGACATTTATTTTTTAACTACTTAATCAACTGAGTAAGCTTGTTTGAAAACATCCTTAAATGAATTTTCCAACCATTGGAGCAGTTCAATACCTTCTAAACCTTTAGGAGCAGCTATAAAATATTTATGTCCAAAAATATTTGTTTCTGCTTTTCCTCCAACTCTTTCTGTTTTTAAGTGTCTTTTATCTTTATTATCTGCAATATCATGAAGATTGATTTCAAAAGTAACTTCCCTAACAGGATCACGAAAATAAGTAATCTTTACAGGAAAATGCCGTCGATACTGAGCTTGTCCAAAAGAGACTACAAAAACCATATACATTTGATCCACATCGTCTCTATGTTCAATTTGAAAGGAGAATAATTCACTTTGTCCTTTCAGCCGATCAACAAAATATTGCATTGTCCTACAATGCAGATTAAATAAATCTATTAGTTTCATTTGATCACGGACATTTTCTTGGTCACGTTCCCGGCGTTTTTCCAATGCAGAAATAGCAATATCAACTAATTTGCTGGTTTCTGTTGCCCCAAATTCAGCTACAGAATCAAGCAATGTTTTATCCATCTTTCTTATTTCTTCAAAGATTTCAAATTGTGGCTCTATAGCATTAGCAGCCATTCTTTCTGTCACTTCTTCAGGTGTCATTTCCTTTAGCCGGTATCCATCCCAGGGACAAAATACTTTATTAATCTCCCACATCTTATCGCATATTGGGCAACGCTTCATTTTTCTAATTCCCCCGTCCAATAATTGCTTCTAATTCATTGATTTGCTTTGGTACAAAAGCAGTTAATATTTCTGACCCTTGCTCAGTAACTAATACATCATCTTCAATACGTATTCCAATATTATGATCTTTTGTTGGTACATCATCCATTGGTCTAATATAAATTCCTGGCTCAACGGTTAGTATCATTCCTGGCTCTAATATACGCGACTCATCGGATTGTTTATATTTACCTACATCATGTGTATCTATCCCTAACCAATGGCTAGTACGGTGCATAAAAAACTTTTGATATTGTTTTTCTTCTATAACTTTTTCCCGTTCACCAGAAAGCAGCCCTAAATTAAAAAGTCCGTCTACAATTATATCTAAAGCTGCTTGATGAACATCATCAAAGGCTGCACCTGGCTTTACTTTTTCAATTGCAGCAAGTTGAGCCGCCAAAACAATTTCATAGATTTCTTTTTGTTCCTTAGTAAATCGTCCATTAGCCGGATAAGTTCGGGTAATATCTGAACAATAATGCTCATATTCTGCACCAGCATCTACTAGTAAAAGATCGTTATCCTTTATCTGGCAGTTATTTTCTACATAATGCAAAATTGTAGCATTAGCACCTGCTCCAACAATTGAGTTATAAGCTGGTGCATTAGCACCACTTCGACGAAAATAATGCTCAATAATTGCTTCAATTTCAAACTCATACATCCCAACCTTAACTGCTTTCATTGCAGCTAAATGAGCTTGTGCAGCAATTGTAGCCGAACGTCTCATCAGTTCTAGTTCTTCAGGTGTTTTAATAAGCCGCATTTCTTGTAAAATTTCCGTTGGGTCAATTATTGAATAAGGCCCTACACCATTGCGCCGACGCATTGAGCGAAAATATTTAATTAAATTAATAATTCTTTGGTCAAAACGCTGCTCATTGCCTAATGAATAGTAAATAAAATCTACTTTTTCTAAGTATTTAGGTAGTTCTTCATCCAACTTTTCAATTTCATAAGTAGCATCTGCGCCAAGTAATTCTTTAGCTCCTTCCGGGCCCACTCGTCGCCCTTCCCAAATCTCCTTTTCCTCATTTCGAGGACGAACAAATAAGACAAACTTATGTTCTAGGTGGTTTGGTGCAAGTAAACATACTGTTTCTGGTTCAGTAAATCCTGTTAAATAATATAAATCGCTATTTTGTCTATAACGATAATCTGTGTCATTAGTGCGAATAGTAGTTGGTGCGCTAGGAAAAATTGCTACTCCATTACCTAGTTTTGACAAAAATTCTTCCCGACGTTTTTTGTAAATTTCTGGTGATAAAGTAGGCCAATAATTATTTGCTATTTGCTCGGTAATAATGGTTTCTGGGCTAAACATAAAAATTTATCCTAAACTGCTTTTTGGAAAATTTGATAGATAAAGAAAACTTGATCTTGCTAATATAACACGCTTAAATCTAGTACTCATAACAAAGCTAGCAAAGCCTTTTAAATGATAAAAACAAGCTATTGAAAGGAAAAATCTATGAGTGATGTTAACAAAGCTATTGAAACTCAGCTAAAAAATATTCAAACAAAAACAGGTAAAACTCTAGATGATTTAATGTCAATAATTAAACAAAGTGGCCTTGCAAAACATGGTGAAATCCGAGACATGCTTAAAAAAGACTTAACTTTAGGGCATGGAGATGCTAACACTCTAACACATTTATTTCTTAAGCCTGCTGAAAATGAAACTAAAGATAATTCATCAACTGACATACTTAATGAAATTTACGCAGGAACTAAGGCTAGTTTACGACCAATCCATGAAAAGCTAATGGAAGCAATTAATGAATTTGGCACATTTGAAATTGCACCAAAAAAAGGCTATGTTAGTCTACGTCGTAAAAAACAATTTGCAATGATTACACCTGCTACTAATAGTCGTGTTGAAGTGGGGATAAACCTAAAAAGTCTTCAAGCTACTGATAGACTAGCTGAAATGCCTGCTAATAGTATGTGTCATTTTAAGGTAAAGTTAACAACTGTTGATGAAGTAGACTCAGAGCTTATTAACTGGATTAAACAAGCTTATGAAGCGGCTGAATAATTTTTATTAATAAAATCAGAAAAGGAAAATTTATGCACTTACATGGCGACCGTAGAATTTATACAGGCTCTCCAGATGAGTTAATTTGTCTATGCTTAAAAGTTAGCCGACAAAAAGTTTTAGACACAATTTTAGAAATAGATGCAAATACTGTAGCTCAAGTCCGCCGTAAGTGCAAAGCTGGCGGCGGTTGTGGCTCCTGTCATGAAGAAATTGCTCGACTTATTATGTCACGTCGCTTTTGTACAACTTTAGATTTTCATAATCATATTGGAGATGATGAGGAAGACTTACATTTTCATTTAGCTGAAAATACAGAAGATAAAGTAATTGAAAGTTATGTTGTAGAAGAAATTAAAAATTTCCTTTTACAAGAAATTAATCCCTATTTAGCAAAATTTAATGTCACGGCTCAAGTTATAGAAAGTGGTGAAGAAATAGTTTTAGCCTTAAACGGTGCTGACCAAGAGCAAAAATACACTTTAGGTTTTTGGCTAGATTTAAGATTTCATGAAAAATTTTCAACTATCACAGTTATTATTGCCTAATTATTAGCTAAAAGAATTTTTTAAGGCATTACGCAAATAACGAACTATTTGAGGGGAAATTAAGTTTAGTTGTAAGACTTTTTTCCCTGCAACTTGAGCCACTTTTTCAAAACAAAAACTATCTGTAATAACTAAATCAGCAACATTAACTAGCGATTGCCATTTTTTAGTATCAGCAAAAATTTCTGTTCTAACCATTAAATCTTCCCCTCGTAAAGAGCCTATCACAATTCGGGCAAACTCTAGCATTGTTTCCCCAATAGAAATTAGTCCAACCATTGCCCCTACAGGCAACTTTTTAAGCTTTTCAGCTTCTTGTTGACCTGTTTGTAAATTTATATTTATTAGTAAAATATCTTTAGGTAATAACTTCTTAATTTCTACTGAATGATAAATAGTAGCAACTGAAAGCGCACCTGTTAAAATTGCTGTTTTTGTAGCTACTTCTGTTGGAGTTGCTGCTAAAATTTCACAATCAAAATGCTGCTTTAGCTCATAAATTAATATTTTTTGTAAATCTTTTGCTGGCTCAATAATTAAAATATGGTCTGGCGGCTGTTTATCTAACCATTTTATTACTGACTCACGAATTGATTGCAAAGAATAGCCTTGTTTACGAGCAACATCTAAAAAGCTACGAATAATGCTATCTAAATCTGTCTCTTCTGAAGTAATTAAACTAGGTTTACTTACATAAACTCCACTTCCATGTTTAATTTCTACTAAATTACGGTCTGCTAATTCTCCATAAGCAGTGCTAACTGTATTATGATGAATACCTAAGCGACGTGCTAGGGTACGAACTGAGGCAAGTTTATCACCTGGTTTAAGCAGACCATTAACTATTTGCAAGCTTAGTTGTGTTACTAATTGTTCATGAATTGAAATCGTGCTGTCACGAGATAAAACTAGCTCCAAAGTTTTGTTACCGCGTAAGTTAGTCATTAAATCTCCTAGTTAAATTAACTTAATATGTTTGCTACAAGGCATTCTTTGACGAATTGCATCAAGGTAATCAAAATCTAAATCAGCAAGAATTACAGTTTCTTTATCAGATGCTTTTGCAATTACAGTTCCCCAAGGATCAACAATTAAAGCTCGACCATAGCTAGCACGTTTTGGGGTATGCTGTCCAAATTGCGCTGGAGCAATTATATAAACTTGATTTTCTATTGCTCGCGCTCGCAGTAACACTTCCCAATGATCGCGCCCTGTTTGCAATGTAAAAGCCGAAGGGACAAAAATAGCTTTTGCTCCAGCTAAAGTTAGCCGTCGATAAAGTTCAGGAAATCGCAAATCATAACAAATAGTTAAACCTATTTTATGACCTAATACCGTTGTAGTAACCATTTCACCGCCTGCTTGAACAAACTGCGATTCCATCAACACTGTACCATCAGGCAATGTAACATCAAAAAGATGTATTTTTCGGTAATGAGCAATAATATTACCTTCCGTGTCAAAAACTAAGCTTGTATTATATATTTTATCAGACGTTTCCGTTTTTTCTGGAAAGCTTCCTGCTAGGAGAAAAATTTTTAATCTTTGAGCAAGCTCTTTACACCATGTAACTAAATCACTTGTAAGAGTTTGTCGATATTCAACAGCTTCTGATTCTGAGCGTAAATAAGCAAAATTTTCTGGCAAAGCTACCATTGTTGCCCCTCGTTCAGCAGCTTGACAAATAAGCTTCTCGCAACGATTTAAGTTGTCTAAAACTTTATCTGTAGAATTTATTTGCACCACACCAACAGTAAACATCTGTATAATCTCCTCTTTTACAATTAGTTTTTATAGCCATTAAAGCCAAATCTGCCAACAAAGAGAACAATTTAGCAAGCCTTTTTGTATTTGTTTTTAGTTTATATTCTTGCAAATAGCAAATAGAAGTTTAATTTTTAATCTAAAAATCCCGTGAATCCCCAATTTGTAGCTCAAATTGCTGTTGTCTGGGTAGAAGAATTTTTATGAATCCTTGGCGAGATCTTAAAGGTTTACCTAAAGAGTTATGGTTACTGTCTGCAACCGTGTTAATAAATCGTGCTGGTACTATGGTACTGCCTTTTTTAATGATCTATTTAACCAAAGCATTAAATATTCCAGCACAAAAAGCTAGTCTTGCTTTAATAGCGCATGGAATTGGTGGAATACTGACGGCTCCAATAGCTGGGCGTATTGCCGACAACATTGGTGCAAGTAAAGTGATGAAAACCTCCCTAGTTTTATCTGGTTTAACATTGTTTTTATTTCCTTTTATCAATAGTTTTCCAGCTATTGTTGCCCTCACCTTTATTTGGTCAATAATTAGTGAAGCTTTTAGGCCAGCTTGTATGGCAATAATTAGCGAAATAGTCCCAAGCTCGCAGTTAAAACAAGCTTTTGCCTTAAATCGTCTAGCAATAAATCTAGGAATGAGTGTTGGCCCAGCGGTTGGAGGTTTTTTAGTTTATTTTTCTTATCCTCTTCTATTTGTTGTAGATGGTGTTACTTCACTAGTAGCAGGAATTGTGCTTATACTTTTCTTTAAGCATGTAAAAAAAGCTTTTATCGTAAAAAGCGAAAGTCATGCAAAGCTAGAAAACATTGATAATCCATTGCCCCCAGTTAAAAATAGAGCTTTTATTTACTTCCTACTAGCACTAATTCCAACTATATTAGTATTTTTTCAGCTAGAAAGTACAGCAGCACTCTATTTAGTTAGAGATCTAAAAATGTCAGAAGCCATTTATGGTTTATTATTTACATTAAATACAATAATTATCACATTTCTAGAAATTCCTATTAATTCCGTCACCAACACTTGGGCTTACAAATATTCTCTAGCATTAGGTTGTATTTTAATTGCACTAGGGTTTGGTGCAATGATTTGGATTAGCGATCCAATCACAGCAGCAATTAGCGTTGTTATTTGGACTTTTGGAGAAATGATTTTATTTCCTGCAAGTTCTGCTTATGTTGCTGAAGTTTCACCAGTTAGTAGACGTGGTGAATACATGGGCATTTTTGCAATGTCTTTTGGTTTTGGAACTACTTTAGGGCCAGTTTTTGGTACAAACGTTTTAGAAAACTTTGGAGCATCAACACTTTGGATAAGTTGTTTATTTCTTGGTTTTCTTTCTGCAATAATGATGCTAAAAATCAAACAAAAAGCTTAGAGTGTTTTATCTATATGAAAAAATTAATCTTATCTATTTTTGCTACTTTTTTTATTCTTTTTAATTTGTTGGTGTCGCCTAGCTTAATGACTTTTGCTAGCAGTTATCAAACTTCAAAGCGAACTCCGAAAACTCAGCAAACTAACAGCCCTACAATACTGTTTATGTCTGATTTTGGAGTAATTGACGATTCTGTAGCAATTTGTAAAGGTGTAATGCTTTCAATCGAACCAAAACTTAAAATTATTGATATTAGCCATCAAGTTACGCCTTACTCAATTTTAGATGGAGCGCGATTTTTGGCAGGAACAACTGCTTATTACCCGCCTGCAACAGTGTTTGCAGTTGTTATAGATCCTGGTGTTGGGAGTGAAAGAAAAGCTATTGTAGCTAAATCAAAGCGCGGTCAATATTTTGTTTTGCCTAACAATGGTTTGCTAACGCTAGTTGAGCAACAAGACGGATTAGAAGCTGTAAGGGAAATTACCAACACTAAATTAATGATTGGTCAAGCCTTGTCATCAACTTTTCATGGCCGAGATATTTTTTCACCTGTAGCAGCACACATAGCAAAAGGTGAAAATTGGGCTAAAGTAGGGCCCATATTACCAATTAATGAGCTAGTAAAACTTAATATCAGTGCTGCACAAATTGATGAAAAAGGCTTAAGTGCTGAGGTCATCGGGCTAGATGGCCCCTATGGAAATTTAGTCACCAATGTTGATGCAGAAGTTTTTTATAAACTAGGCTATAAAATTAGTGAAAAAATAAATATAAAAATAGGGGAGCAAAATATTTCCTTACCTTTTGTAAAAACCTTTAGTGATGTGGCAGTTAACCAACCTCTGCTTTACATTGATTCTCGCGGCCATTTAGCCTTAGCAATCAACCAAAACAACTTTGCTCAAGTGTACAAAGTGCAACCACCTGTAAAAATTTATATCTCTGCAAGAAAATAAATAAACTTCAAACAAAAATACTTTGGAGTATTAAATATGGTCAATAGACATTGCAATCACTACAGTTAATTCCCCCAATTATTCTTCAATTTTGGGAAATATAACCCATATACAAAATATAACCACCCATTTTTATAAGCTTAGTATTAGGCATACTCATTGCTTTAAGTATAGAAGCACATCAGCAAAGTTGTGGGACGATTTTGGAAGTCTTGTTTTTGTAGTTATTGTAAGTAATTGATGTATTAAGCAAAACAATGAGCAACTTTTGACTGGAGGCATCATATGCAATGTACTAAATTAAAATCTCTATTGGTTTCCATCCATGTTCTCATCATTTGGATTTTTTTGTTTTGTAGTATTGTATTGTCTCAGAGTCCAGATAAAGCTGGCTGCCAAGACCATCCGCTTTTTACTCGCATGCAGGACATGCATATAGAATATTGCAAAACAGTCGCTTTTGACCGATTTGCTTTTAAAACTGGAAAGACAACCGAAACTGCTGTAGAAGGAAAACGCTTTGAAATTAGATATAAGACTGATGCTACAGTAGCCCCTTCACCCTTGCAGATCATACGTAATCATCAGCAAGCTATCGCTCAAATCGGTGGAACAACACTTTTTGAAGATAAACGCTATACAGTTCTGAAAGTAGCTAAGAATGGTAAGGAAGTCTGGGCATTGCTTGACACTGCTTGGGGAAAAGGCTATATGCTAACCATTATCGAAAAGGAAGCAATGACCCAGGAAGTAACTTCAAGTGCAGAAATCTTTAAAACTAGCCTTAGAACTAGTGGACACGTTGAGGTTCCAGGAATTTACTTTGACACAGGAAAATCTGAGTTGAAACCTGAATCAGACAACGCCGTAACCGAAATTGCCAAATTGCTGAAAGCAGACTTAGCATTGAAGGTCTATGTAGTAGGTCATACAGATAATATTGCTTCGCTGGATCTAAATATGAGGCTTTCCCATGCCCGTGCTGAAGCAGTAGTGCAAGCACTCATTACACAACACGGTATTTCTGCAAGTCGCCTTATTAGCCGCGGTGTCGGCCCCTTAGCTCCTATGGCAAGCAACGATACCGAAGAAGGTCGCGCAAAAAACCGTCGTGTAGAACTGGTCAAGCAATAATATAGCCAGCATGGTCAAAATTTAGTCCTGTTGTTTGTAGCACGGCTGCATTTTTGATTTTAGATAAAACTACTTAATCATTAGAAAACTCTCAAGAATTGAGATGTTTTAATAGATAAACTATTGATTTTGTATGATTTGCTTATTGAGTTGTATCGTAATATCCTTTTGTTTCCCTTTATTCTATTTCTGTTAGAGTTAAGGAAAAAAACAAGAAGACATTAAAAAGGCAAATCTGATAGAAATGGATTATTCGAGCAGAAGTAAAACTATTTAATAACCAACCCTACTTTTGTCAATTTCAACCTCTCAACAGGTACACCTAGCAAGGTTTCCAAGCCATTACGTGCTAAAGAGCGGAATCTCTCCATTTGCTCTTTTCGTCCGTTTTCCTCTCCGTCATGATAGCCTGCGGCAGCAAGGGTGCCAAGAATGACCAAGCTTTCATAAAGTTCTTGCTTCCTGTGGTTATCAAAGGCGCAAAAATACTCGTTTTCTGCTAGGTAAATATTTATATCTCTCTCCATAAAATTGATCTGTTCTTCCTCAAACTCCAAGCCTGTAGCAACAATGTAGTTGCAAACAATAAAAAAAGTGACTGCACGAGCAACATTATTTTCTTCTTTGTCTAAAGCGGCTTCCTGGTCGAAAACCTGCAAAAATTCGGTAAATGCTTTTTGAAGTTCTTTGCGATCCTTGGGTGTTGCTCCAATCGTTTCAGCTAGCTGTTTTGGCATAATCATATTAGCAACAGGCGAGAAAGTTACAGATTTTTGCTGGTATGGAGTAAGTTTATTTTGCTTTGGTATCGACCTTTGATCTAAAGCTTTGCCTCTTTGCTCAAACGGTTTTCTCATACTATCGGCAAAAACTTTATTCATAGTCATAGTTTGCAGTAGGCTTGATGTAGGATTATTCCAACTTGTTCCCCAATACGGGTTGTTCCACTGTGCTGTTACACCTAGCGTAGTAGCTATTATTAGAGAACTAATAATAGCTATTCTAGAGATCAACAAGCTTATTACCTTTTTCATAACAGTTTAACCTCCATAATCATGCTAACCCATTTAACATGCAAGATATATTCCTAGCATAATTTGGGTGTTTTTGCTTAACCTGCAAAAAAGTTCTATGAAAAAAATGTCAAAAAACTCTAAAAAACTCTCACGAATCTATATTACTTACATTTCCCAAGGATTAACTAGAGTTTGGGAATTTAGCAGCAGTCAGAAAATGAGAGTAGCTAAATAGACAACATAAACCCTAAAAATTTTCCACTCAGCAAGCTTGCTGGCTCTTTTAATCTGCCAATTTTGTTTTAGAATCCCAATAAAAATACAAATAATGCTTTAGTTAAAAAGCTATAAATAGTAATTTTATCTTTTTAAGATTAAGTAGTTGATTATTAGTAAAAAGTTATGTAAATTTTGCGTCTAGCAAAAATAGCATATTACTTTTTCATAATAACAATTTAATCAACTTTCATTTACAGGTTGTGCTATGGAATACTTAATTATTATTCATATCGGCCCAGTGCAGGATTTTATTATCACTGCTAGGCGAAGTCGGGATCTTTGGTTTGGTTCTTGGCTACTTAGTGAGCTTTCAAAAACGGCTGCTCATAGCATTGCGGAAAAAGAAGGCATTGAGAACTTAATTTTCCCTGCTCCAACAGAATTATCTGATTTAGAGCCTGATATTAGTTTTGATGTTGCAAACAAAATAGTAGCAATTGTTAAAAATAATCCTGAAGAAATTTGTAAACAAGCTCTAACTAATGTAAAAACTCGACTTAATGAAATTAAAGAAGATGGCTTGAAAAATCTTCGAGGATATTTTGATAATAAAACCGCAGATGCACAAATAGCGGACATGCTAGAGTTTTTCTGGGTAGCTACAAAATTAGAGAGCTTAGAAAAATATGTTGAAACTCGCAAGCAAGCAGAAGCTTTAATGGCCGCACGAAAAGCTACTAAAAATTACAATGCTGTTTCTTGGGGAAAAGCAGGTGTGCCAAAATCGTCGCTAGATGGACAACGTGAATCTGTTATTCCTGAAAAACAATATGACCGATTTGATGATGAAAAACTTTGGCGTAAATATGGTATTGGTCGAGGTGAAAAGCTTTGCGGGTAGTAGGCTTATTAAAACGTCATGGAGAACGGCGAAAGGGAAAGATAGATTCTTTTCTACATCTCACGTAGCATCTTTGCCATTTTTAGAATTGCTAAAAGAAGAGCATAAAACTGCTGTAAGAAAATATATTCTTACCTTAAAACAAGATTTTGGTCTTGAAAGTGAACTGGGAAATGTGCCACGAGATCCTCATCCTGTTTTTGAAAATTATGATGGACATATTTTGTTTGAAGAAAGATTAGTTGATTTTTTTGCTAAAAATGAAGATGAGAAACTAAAACAAGCTAAAAAAGCACTAAACGAATTTTATAAAAGTTGCAATCTTGCTGACAAACGCCCAAGCCCCTATTACGGGCTGCTTTTAGCTGATGGTGATCGAATGGGTGAAGCTATTGACAGCCAAAACACTCCAGAAGCACACAGAAATATTTCTAACGCTCTAAGTCGATTTGCTAGCAATGTCCGAAGAATTGTAGCAGAGCATAAAGGCTCACTTGTTTATGCTGGTGGCGATGATGTGCTAGCGTTTGTGCCAATACATACAATTTTAGATTGTGCAAAGTTGGGGGCGAAATAGATGACCGTCTAAAAAATTGGATCACATTGCATGCAAATGGTCAAATTCCTGACGGGGTGGCTTATGAATTAAGAGATTTAGTTTTAAGTTTAGGTGATACAGCTAACTTAAAAGATTTAATTAAAGTAGAAGCGAAAAGAATTTTTAGACGCAAAAAAGTAGATAAAGATGTTTTAACAAACATTGAAAAAAGAATTGATGAAGACAAAGTTTCCATCAAAGATCTAGCTGATGAACTTGTAGTTGCTCGCATTTTTGCTGAAGTTAAAAAATTAATAGGAAAGGAAAAATAGCATATGACTGTTTGGATACTTGAACCCCGTGATCCAATAATTTTTCGTGATGGTCGTCCATTTGGTGATCCTGGTGCGAGAGCCGCTAGCTTAAGTTTTCCTTTCCCATCAACGATTGCTGGCGGAGTTCGTACCCGTGCTGGACTAGATGCACAAGGAAATTTCCAAAAAGGAAAAATTAGTGAAGTTAAAAAAATTGCTATTAAAGGGCCATTTTTAGTTGAACTTGCTGAAACAGGAAGCATTCAAAATTGGTTAATGCCTGCACCAATGGATTTAGTAATTCTTAACAATGATTCAAATAATGAAACTACAGTTAATATAAAAAAACTTGTACCAATAAACATGCCTGAAAATAGTTTTACTGATCTACAAACAGATTTTCCAAACCTTTCTTTGGTTGGCATGACTCAAAGCGACAACAGAAAACCTCATAAACCTCCACCAAGATTTTGGTATTGGAAAAAACTTGAAGAGTGGTTAAATAACGCTCAAGATAAGCTAGATGTTAATCTCTCTGATCTTGGGCATAAAGGCCCAAGTTTAGATATACGAACACATGTAAGCATTTTGAATGAAAGCCAAACTGCTAGAGAAGGCGCGTTATTTCAAACACAAGGCTTAGAATTTACTTATCAAAAACAAGCTGATAAAAAGCTTGCTAATTTAACTCGTCTTGCTTTAGCTGTGCAAACTGAGGCTAATTTACGCGAAGGTGTTGCCATGCTTGGTGGTGAAAGGCGAATAGTCAATTGGCATAAAAACAACGATTCAATACCTTTTGCTAAATGTCCTGACCAAATTAAAAAACAAATTCTTTGCACAAAAGCTTGTAGAGTGTTGCTGTTAACGCCAGGCTGTTTTAAGGATATTTGTCAACCTGAATATTTGATAACACCTCACAAAACTTTAACTCCACAAATAAAAGCCATTCGTGTAGAGCGTCCTCAAGTCATCTCTGGCTGGGACTTTGAAACTAACAAGCCTAAAGCTACACGACGCTTGGCACCTGCTGGAACAGTGTTTTTCTTAAAGTTTGATGAGAAGACGACAAATGAAAAAGAGTTAGAAAACTGGGTTGACAAAATCTGGTTAAGTTCAGTTAGCGACGATGAACAAAGCCGCTTAGACAGTTTTGGTTTAGCCGTGCTAGGCACTTGGTCAGGAAAAAACGAAATAATGGAGGTGAAATAATGAATAGAAAACCAAAGGTTGAATGCCCAAAATTTCCTCCACTTAAGGAATCAAACATTACTCAAGAACGTAAATATGAATTAATCACACCTTTGTTTGGTGGTGGAGTAAAGCCGGGCGAAGCCGACCCAATAACAACAATTCGTGGTTCAAGCATTCGTGGGCAACTTCTTTTTTGGTGGCGTGCTTGTCGTGGTGGGGCATTGCAAACTTAGAACAAATGAAAAGAGCAGAAGATGCGATTTGGGGAACAGCTAGCAAAGATAAAAAAGGTGAAAAGCCTGCTTCAAAAGTACAAGTTTTTGTTGAAACAACTATCAAGGTGTTAGAACTTATTCAATCTGCAAAGGATGTTAACCCTTATGCAGCTTTTGCTTTAAGACAAGAAAACAAAAACTCAGAGATAACATTACTTTTAAATTAAGCATTAAATATCCAAAAGATTTACAAACTGATGTAGAAGCTGCTTTTTGGGCTTGGGAAACATTTGGCGGCATTGGAGCAAGAACTAGACGCGGATTTGGAGCTATCTCTATGAAATCAAAAGAGATTAGTACAAAAGATGTAGAAAATAATATTCGTGCAGGCTTAAAAAAACATGTTATTGATTCTACAAATTGGCCTCAAAATGTTCCTCATTTAAGCCATAAGCTAGAATTTAAGATTCTTCCAACAACTTTTGCTAATGGTAAAGAAGCCAGTAACATTTTAATCAGTAAACTAAAAATTTTTCGCCAACAACGCAACGGGAACCAAGGCCGTAGCCGATGGCCTGAACCAGATGCTATTAGGCGATTAACAGGACAACATTTAGTTAACCAAAATAAAGATCATAATCCAACACATCCTGTTAATAAATTTCCTCGTGCAGTTTTTGGTTTACCAATAATTTTTCATTTTAAGGATGGGAACAGATATAAAACTAGTGATCCACAAGATACAACACTTGCTCTAAAAAACTCTGATAGATTAGCTAGTCCTCTTATTTTGCGGCCAATCAAATGTAGCAATGGTTATGTAGGTTTAGCTGCGGTTTTAGAAGGTACTCAACAAGCGATTAATAATCAAGTGGTCTTAAAAGCTAATAATTGGAATCAGCCAAAAAATGTCCAAATTAACCTTACAGAACAAGAAGCACTTAAAATAACAAGAAGTAATGGAACCCCATTATTAAATAAAGAAACTAATATACTTAAAGCATTTCTTGATTTTCTTACTAAACAAAATTAACAAGGAGAAATTTTATGGAAGCGCGTTTAGCTTTTGTCCATGCACTATCGCCTTTGCACGCTGGCACAGGCCAAGGAATTGGTGTAATTGATTTGCCTATCGCTAGAGAAAAAGCTACTGGAATACCTTTTTTGCCAGGTTCATCTGTAAAAGGTAGTTTGCGAGATCTTTGCACAGACGAAAAACAACAAAAAAGTATTTTTGGAACTGGGAATGAAGAAAAATCTCAAACTATGGAACATGCTGGATCTGTGCAATTTTCTGATCAACGTTTGTTGTTGCTGCCTATTCGTAGCCTTGTAGGAACGTTTGCTTGGGTGACTTCGCCTTACATTCTACAAAGATTTGTTCGTGATGCTAAGGTAGCAGGAATAAATAAATTGCCTGAAACCCCAAAAACATTACAAGAAACCTCTTGTTTAGTAATAACAACTAGTTGTCTAAAACATGGTGTTAACAATAATAGCAAGGTATTTTTAGAAGATTTAGATTTAACTCCAAGCAATAATAATACTGAAGTTGTAAAAGCTAGCAATTGGGCTGATTGGCTAGCACCAAGAATTTTTGCTGACTCTCCAGAATGGCAAGATATGCTTAAAGCACGTTTTTGTATTGTCTCAGACGATTTATTAAGCTTTTGTTAGAAACTGCAACAGAAGTTTCTGCAAGAATTGTTATAAATGATGAATCTAAAACAGCAGAAAATCTTTGGTATGAAGAAACCTTGCCAACAGAAACAATTTTGTCTGGCTTAGTCATTGCTAACCCTACTAAGAAAGCAGAGATAACTACCAACAAAGTCTTTGAAGCTATTACAACAATAACTAACAAAACTGTGCAATTTGGCGGTAAAGCAACCGTTGGTCATGGCTTATGCTCAGTCAAATTAATAAACCAGTAAGTTAGGAGGAAAAAAACTATGCCAACACGAAATCAAAAATATGCAAGCAGTGCTTATGGACACGTTAGCCAAGTTGCTACAGAATCTAAAGAAAAAAAAGACAAATACAAAACAATGGCAGATAAACTCCCTGTGTTAATCCATACTGCTGGTCTAGCTCAAGCCTTAGCTTTTGCTAATGCTAAAAATGGTGCTTTTTTGCTGGAAGACTTAGCTAAAACACTGAACACTAACAGCAACAAAGATGATTTACTAAAACAAAGCCGTGAAGCAAATTTAGCCGAATATATGAAATTAACTAAAGATGTTTTAGATGCCTTGTCTTGGTACAAACGCCTTTCACAAAGCTTGTTAGAGGAAAAAGATAATTAAAAAACTTACAAGGAAATATTTATGAATAGTTGTCGAAATGTCTTTGTTAATTTAGATAAATCAATAGCTAACCATGCAGGTCTTTGGCTAGATAAATTTCTTACAACTCAACAGGAATCAACCAATAACAATGAGCAACCAAAAACTAGATTAGTCAATGAAGTAGGAACAATTTCTCAACCAGAAATTTACACAAAATTTTATCAACGCTGGAAGCAAACTTTAGAGCAAATTTCAGATGTGCAAACTGGTAAAGCTACGGTTCAAGGCCGTATGGCTGTTGGGCTTGGCACAGAAAGCGTTTTAGAAACTTCCATAAAGCTACATCATACTTATGGCGTGCCTTATATCCCTGCTAGTGCATTAAAAGGTGTAACAGCTAGTTATGCAAGAGATTATTTACAAGGTTGGGAAAAAACTTCTCCTAATTATGCAACTGTCTTTGGTACTTCCGCAGATGATCAAAATAATAAAGAAGCAGCAGGTTTTGTTACATTTTATGACGCGCTTTATGTTCCTGATAGTGGAATTAATAAACAAGCTTTACATGCTGATGTAATCACAGTCCACCACCAAGATTATTATCAAGATAAAAATCTTGCAACCAGCAGATTGGGACAGCACAACGCCTATTTCATTTCTTACTGCTACAGGAGAATATTTAATTGCATTATCAGGCCCAGAAGATTGGGTAAGTTTAACTTTTGACATACTAAAAGAAGCATTAAAAGAATTAGGTGTTGGAGCAAAAACATCTAGCGGATATGGTCGTATGGAATTAGAAATTCCTGAAAGAAAAATATCTGTAGAAAATCAGTCAGTAGCAGTATTAGAAAAAAAAGAAACTAAAATAGAAGATCCTATGATAATGGCAATTAATAATTTACCAAATAATAGATTTGCTGGTGAAATTGGCAATTATATTAAAAAATGGGAAGATATAACAGAACCTAGTCAAAAACTAAAAGTGGCTGAAGTAATAATAAAAAGAGCCGACGAAGTTGATAAGAAAAAGTTTAAAGATAAACATTGGTATGAAAAGTTTAAAAATTATTCTGCTAGTTGAACATTTGAAATGATTTATAAATTTTTGGAGTATATTTTATGAAATTAATTACATTTCTTGTAGGTACAGGTAACTATCAAGAAACAAATTATTTTTGGGAAAAAGACGCATCAAAGAAGTTAGAATATAAAACAAAGTTTTTTTCTGAAGCTGTTATTAGCTGGCTTAAACCAGAAAAAATTCTAATAGTTTTAACAGAAACTGTTCAAAAACATAATAATTGGACTGAGTTAAAAAATTTGTTAGAAACAAAATTTGAAGGCCAATCTATTGAACCCATAAATATTCCTAATGGAAGTAGCGAAAATGAGCTTTGGGATATATTTTCTAATCTTACAGAATCTATTAATCAAAATGACGAAGTTGCTTTTGACATAACTCATAGTTTTCGCTCACTACCTGTTTTATCACTACTAGCTATTTCATATTTACGAGTTGCTAAGAACATCAAAATTAAATATTTACTTTATGGTG
>JADJPF010000014.1 GCA_016713405.1 Blastocatellia bacterium | reverse complement strand
TTTTAGTGGCATTATGTGATAACCAATATCAAAGAATAGTTCCTGTTCCAGCTAAAATAGGCAATGGCGATGATCTATTAAATAATTTATATTGGGGTGCGGCTTATGGAATAAAAAATTATTTTTCTAAATCTAAGCAATGGCAGTTAATAGCATCAATAAAAGATCCTAAAGCAGGAATAATTCTTGAAAGAGTTGTTTTTAAGAATATAAATAGCAATACATATTTAGTAGCAGATGCGTATAGAGGTAAAGAGATAGAAAAATGTACAGTTAATTTATTAGAATTTGCTTCAGGTAGAAGCAAAGATACACTAGAGATATTTGATAAAGATAAGAAAATACAGTTAAATATTGGAGGTCAAGCAAATTTAATTGCTTATATTGGACACAATGGATTAATGGATTTCCAAATAAAAGAATATCCAAAACAAGTAAGCCAAAATAAAAGAGATATAGTTATTTTAGCTTGTGCAAGTAAGAATTATTTTCAAAACGCTATACTAACATCAGGCGCAAATCCAATACTCTGGACAACTAATTTTATGGCACCAGAAGCTTATGTTTTAGAAGCAGCAATAAATAGTTGGTTAAATGATGAAGCTTTAGAAACACTTAGATTAAAAGCAGCCCAAGCCTATAATAAATATCAAAAATGTGGGATTAAAGGAGCTTTGCGGCTTTTTTTCTAGTAACTGAAGAGATAAAACAATACATAAAATAATCAAATAATTTTTCAAAATTTAATGTTTTTGTAGAGAAATTTGATATTTACTAAGCTCTATTGCCACTTTGACCAAGTATAAAACCAGCCCCAATTATATGAGCAACTCTTAGAGGTTCGGGTAAATGGCTATGAGTAGAAGAAAGTTTTAAGATTATAGTTGTTTCTTCAAAAGATAGACCTTTGAATTGACAAAAAAGATGACCAACTTGATGAACTTGACCAGCTTTTCTATTAATTTTAATCTTTGTTGGCTGTTTTCAAGATTAGTAAGAGCTTTTTCAATAGCAAGAAAGTCTGGCTGCTTTCTCATAACGGCAATAACTGGTAAATTAGTTTCTTGGTAAAGAACTTCAATATCAACCAAATTAAAGCCACCAAAAGTAATCCCATTAAGCAAAATACAATGAAGTTGAGGATAAAATTTTGACTGGCAAATCATAGAAATAAGCTTTTCTGTAGCATCAAAACCATCTTTATCAATATAAGTAGAAATAAGCCCTTCTAAAAAGTCGCCACCTCTAAAAACTGTGCCAAGCACCTTAACAGCCCCAAAATGATTTTTAGGAAAAGGAGCATCATCAATACCTAGAAGTTTTGGCTGGAAACGCGGATTTTTAGAAAAAAGTTTTTGAATTTGCAAGATACTTAGTGCCTTTTTATTAAGCTTTATTCTATAAATAAACTATTTAAGACGTTGAAAAATTGATGGTAATGAGCTATGAAACTCTTGTAACTCCGCTGTTATTGGATGATGAATAGCAAGATAATGGGCATGTAGTGCTAGTCGGTTTATTGGGTTATGCTGGCTGCCTGCTGCTAAATCACCTATAATCGGATGACCAATAGCCGCAAGTTGGGTGCGTATCTGACCATGCCTTCCCGTCTCAAGTGTAATCTCTAATTCTGTGTAGCGTCCTAAGCGACGGCGCGTTATGTAATGAAGAATTGCTTCCTTACGTTCACCAGGACGTTGAGCAACATAGACTTTATGTTGGCTATTTTCTGCTAGAAAATGCTTAAGTGTGTCACTCTCAAGGCGTGGTTTTCCTTCAATAATTGCAATATAACGTCGTACTGCACTACGGTTTTGGAACTGCTCTTGAAGTTTCTCTTTGGCAGCTAAATTACGGGCAAAGACCAGTAGGAAGTTTCACGATCCAGACGATGAACAATAAAAATAGACTTTTGTTTGGTCTGTTGCTCAAGCATATTGCCAAGCAATCGGTATGCAGTTTGTTCACGCTCGTTTTCTGTAGCAATAGTAAGCAATTTTGTTGGTTTATCAATTACAACCATAGCTTCATCAATATAAATAATAGGCAAAGGAGAAACAGAAGGTTGGGCTGATAAGTTACCTTGTTTGTGCCGCTCTACACGATCATTAGCTTGTAATATTAATCCTCCATTGCTTGTAGTTTTGCCGTTAACACTTATCTGGCCCAAACGCAACAATTGTTTTATGTCATTATGGGAGCTATCCGGGAATTGCATCCGCAACCATTGAGTAAGTGTTAGAGGGTTTTCCATTACTTTCATAATTGGGATGAATTTTAATACAATAGTAAAAGTTGAAACTAGCCGGTTGCGATAATAACAAAACTTATTTAAATAGTAACTTGCAGTTTTATATCAGCAATTGGAAAGTAAACTATAAGTAAGAGATATAAAGGAAATATGATAAATCTAATTTATGACTTATTTAAGCATATGAGTTGGGCAGATGCTCTTATGTGGGAATCTGTACTAAAAACTCCAACAGCAATGGAAGATAGAACAATATTTGAGCAAATACATCATATTCATCTTTGTCAACATGCTTGGTTGCTAATTTGGCAAGAAAAGGCTGTTGATCCTAATGCTGGAGCAAGCTTTGACCTGCTTGCTCTCAAACAATGGGGAGAGACTTATCATAAAGACGTTATAAAATATCTGGCAAGTGTTCAAGAATCAGATCTTGAGAGGTTGATCAATGTTCCTACTGTAGATGAAATCCTTAATCTACCTTCTCTTAGAGAAACTTTTATACAAATTACAACCCATTCTACTTATCATCGTGGACAGATTATGAAATATCTTCGCTCTATAGGCGGTGTTCCTTCACAAACGGATTTTATTAAGTGGGTTTTCTTGGGTAAGCCTATTTCTAATTGGTCTTTTGGCTAATTTTGTATTGAGATCATTAAAGAGAATAATTAAACGAATGGCTGAGATATCTATGATTTCCATAACATTAGTTTTGCTCCATTATCACAAAATTTTTTCTAGCTGGCTATTTTAAACAGATGTTAATTAGCAACGCAATGCTGCGCAATAAACTCTAACAAGTTTATTTTCTTTAAAATAGAAATTAGTATAAGTAGCATCATCATTGTTAACATAGCCAAGTTGATGCTCTCCATTTTCGTCAGACTCGTTATTAAAAGGCGTTGCAAGTCGTTCTTTTATAGCATTAAGATCCATTCCAAGTTTAACTCCGCGAGATATCTTCCATTTTGCAGATGTTACTTCAATTGAAATAACGTAAAACTCCTGTTCTTCAAATTCCTTAAATAAAACGACAATTAAGCCTTTATATTTAAAGTGCTTTTCTATAGAAGGCGAAGCACAGCCAACTTCCTTATTTTCCTTAGTTGTTACTTTTATAGGTTTTCCAAGCTTTTTATAAACTTGATTAATACTACTACCAAGTTTAATAGAGTTTACTTCTAAATCTAGCTCTTCTTTTTGTTCTTGCAAAGAAGCTGCCATTGTAAAAGTGTTACTGATAGAGCTAAAAGGGCAAAAGATAGAGCAGAAAAGCAGAGCAATGATTAAAAGTTTTTTCATAATTATAGGCAACCCTTCCATAGATAAAGCTGATTGAATAAAGCTAATTATAGTAGTTAAATTGTTTTAGGCCAGTTCTTTTATATTCTTCTAAAACTTACATTATCAAAAGCTTCTAACAACCAATGTAAATATTTTAACAGCACCATAAAGTAGGCAAATATCATTTGCTTATGGTTTAATTGGGATTTATATGTATTGGAGAGCTAACATAATAAGTTGAAACAAAATATATAAAACCAAAGAATTAATATAGTAATTAAGGAAAATTAGTTATGATAAAAAAATGTTTATTTTGGTTATTGTTGATAACAATAATAGTTTCTGAAGTTTATGGGCAACAAGAAGAATTTAGATTTGTGGCTCCTAAAGATTGGAAAAGTGAAAGAATAGATTTTCCTCTAGGCTTTGCTCCTAAAATAAATTATGAAGGATTTGAAGAATTGCGATTTGCTCCAGGGATGTTTGACCCTAAATCAGAGAGTTATTTTACTTATACATTTTTTTGGTGGATAAAAGAGCAAAATATAACACCACAACAATTAGAGAAAGATTTAGTTAACTATTTCCAAGGCTTAACTTCTGCGGTTGGTAAGTCAAAGGGACAAGACTATGATCTTTCTAAGGTAAAAGCTAAAGTAACACTAGTGGAAAATAAAACAAAGCTTCCATATAAAACTAAGAATTATCAAGCAGTTGTTGACACTTATGATGCTTTTGCAAGTAAAAACTTATTAACATTAAATATGGAAATAACAATTTTTAATTGTGAAACTGCTAAACGAACAGTGAGTTTTTTTAGCGTTTCTCCAAAACCAAGAAATGAAGCTATTTGGAAGCAAATGCAAGAAATTCGGGATTCTTTTAATTGTGATAAATAAATTTATTAAAACTTAGATTTAACTAAAGGGGTAAACTGTGAAAAAAGAAACTAGTTTTGATTACATTATTGTAGGTGCAGGTTCAGCCGGATGTGTTTTAGCCAATAGGTTAACAGAAGATCCAAATGTAAAAGTTTTGCTCCTAGAAGCAGGCAAAGCAGATGAACAAATGGAAATCCATATTCCACTAGCATTTTCAAAGTTATTTTTAAGTAACTCTGATTGGGCCTATTACACACAGTCGCAATCACAACTTAATAATAGAAAACTATATTGGCCTAGAGGAAAAGTTTTAGGTGGGTCAAGTTCTCTTAATGCAATGATTTATATTCGTGGTAATAAAGAAGATTATAACAACTGGCAAAACTTAGGAAATGATGGCTGGTCATATGAAAAACTATTACCATATTTTAGAAAAAGCGAACATCAGGAACGTGGAGAGTCAGCTTTTCATGGCGTAGGTGGGCCATTAAATATTGCTGATCTGCGTTGTGCTAATCCATTATCAGAAATATTTGTAAAAGCAACAAATGAACTAAATTTCCCTCAAAATACTGATTTTAATGCAGAACATCAAGAAGGATTTGGACTTTACCAAGTTACTCAAAAGGATGGAAAACGTTGTAGCGCGGCAGTAGCCTTTTTACATCCAATACTTTCTAGGGCTAATTTAACTGTAAAAACAGGTGCAACAGTCAAGAAATTACTCATATCAAACAAAAGAGTGACAGCCGTTAGTTTTATTGAAAACGGCAAAGAAGAAACCATTCAGGCAGATAGGGAAGTAATTTTATCTGGAGGTGCAATAAATTCTCCTCAACTGCTTATGTTATCGGGAATTGGTGCAGCAGATGAGTTAAAAAACTTAAATATAGATGTAGTAGTTGATTTGCCAGGTGTAGGAAAAAATCTACAAGATCATTTATTTATGGCCGTTAGTTATTCTTGTGTTGAGCCAATATCATTAGCAGAAGCAGAAACAGAAGAAAATGTAGGAAAATTTATTCAAGCAGGCCAAGGGCCATTAACCTCAAATGTTGGAGAAGCAGGAGGATTTATTAAAACAGATTCAAAATTAACTTCGCCAAACCTACAATATCATTTCGCTCCACTTTATTATATTAATCATGGTTTTACAGCCCCTAAAGGACATGGTTTTACAATCGGGCCAACACTACTTAAACCAAAGAGTGTAGGTTATATAAAACTTAATCCTGTAGATCCTTATCAAGCACCAATAATAGAGCCAAATTATTTAACAGAAAAAGAAGACCTAGAGACTTTGGTTTATGGAGTAAAACTAGCTCAAGAAATTGCCGCAACAAAAGCATTTGAAAATTATAAAGGCGATTTTTATGGCTCCAAATTTAGCAGTGATAAAGATATTGCTGAATTTATTCTTAACACCGTAGAAACTTTATATCATCCAGTAGGTACTTGTAAGATGGGAAAAGATGAAATGGCTGTAGTAGATTCAAGCTTAAAAGTATATGGATTAGAAAATTTGCGGGTAATAGATGGCTCAATTATGCCAGAAATTGTTGCAGGTAATACCAACGCCCCAATCATTATGATTGCAGAAAAAGCCGCAGATTTAATTAAAGAAAATTCATAAAACAATTTGATAAATAATTAAAAAAGTAGAACCAAAAATTAATCATTGGTTCTACTTTTTAGCTTAGCAGTTAGTATTTATTTAGACAACAGCTTTTTTATGAAGCATTAGCTTAAAAAGACCTTTGATTGCTAAATGAAACAGCCAATAAACAATTATTGCTACAATATATGAAAGCATTAATTGAAATACACCAAGAGAAATATTTGGCATAAGTCCATTAAAAGGAGCTACTAAAGGAGCAGAAATAGTATCTAAAAACTGCTTAAATTTATTAGCGTCTCTTGCTCCAAATAGCTCTAACATTATCTCTAAACCAATAATTCCATAAAAAATATAGAAGATATAATCTACAACTTGTGAGATACGCGATAAAGTTTTAAACCAAATAATTTTTGATTCACTTTCAGTAATTTCTTTAATAGCTTTATCTTTTAATTTATCTGCTAGATTTTGTACTTCTATAATATCGCTCGCTTTTAAGTAACTAGCATTACGACTTACTTCGGCATTAATACCATTTCGCACAATATCTTTAATGTTTACCTGTTCTGTCATTTGTTCAATATCGTTATTAATAATTCTATTGCTAGTCATAATATTAATCTCCTTCAATAATTATTATTTATATATCATCTATTTAACAAAAACTGTGCCAGAAAAAGCTATAAATATAAGTATTGATTTTACAAATATTTACAGGTAACAATAAAATTTTTCTAATATAAACTATTAATTAAATGTATGGTTTTAATACACACTGGCTAGAACTAATACAAAATAGGTTTTTACTAGAAAAATTTGTTTTGGAAAAAAGCTACTTTGCATTAAATTAACTGCATTGACTGAAAAAATTTAGGAGCTAATTAATGCGATATCCTCCCTGGTAACTATTAAACTGATTATCAACAACTACCCACCTGTTATTGTGCCGATATTGGTTTGCTTTGGCACGTTCACAGATTCCTTTTTAAAAATTTTCTTTAATTTTGCCGCTCAAAAGAAAATTTTTATCAAAAAGGAATCTTTATGGAAAAAAATACAACTTTTCTTAATTACTCTACAAAGCTTTTAACGGCTTTTATCTTTACCCTTTTATCAATTGAATTTTTTGGATGAATTAGTCTTTGGCACTCGTGAAGCTGTTTGGCCTTTGGTGCGTAGTGAGCTAAATCTTTCCTATGTGCAAATAGGAATATTACTTAGCATACCTAATTTAACAGCAAGTTTTCTTGAGCCAATCATAGGAATATTGGCTGATAGTTGGAACCGACGAACCTTAGTTTTAGCTGGTGCTATAGGCTTTACTTTATCTTTACTAGCTATTGCCTTAGCTAATAATTTTTTGTTGTTGCTACTAGCTTTTATATTAATTGCTCCAAGTTCAGGTGCTTTTGTTAGTTTGTCACAAGCTACACTTATGGATCTTGAGCCTGATAAAGTAGAGCAAAATATGTCTAAATGGGCGTTTGCTGGCTCTTTGGGAATTGTTTCAGGTACACTTTTAGTTGCTACCACAACTACATTAATAAATTGGCGTTGGTTGTTTGTTGCTATGACATCAATCAGCGTACTTTTAACTATTGTAGCTTGGCGATTTAACTTTCCAACCACAGAAACAGAAAAATCTGAAAATATTTGGATAAGTTTTAAGCTAGGCATAAGTCGGGCGATTAGTTCAGCTAAAGAACCTAAAGTTTTGCGCTGGATAGTTTTATTATTTTTTTCTGATTTTATGTTAGATATTTTACATGGATTTTTAGCACTTTATTTTGTTGATGTTGCAAAAACAACAACAGAAAAGGCTGCTTTTGCCGTGTTGGTTTGGACATTAATAGGGTTGCCAGGAGATTTTTTTCTGATTTTACTGTTAAAAAGATTTTCTGGGCTAGCTTACTTAAAAGTTAGTGCCTTAGTTGTATTAATATTATTTCCAATGTTTTTACTAATTCCAAGTGTTGCAATTAAGTTAGTTATACTTGGGTTATTAGGTATTTTTAATGCTGGTTGGTATGCAATTCTAAAAGCACAACTTTATCAAAATATGCTGGGTCAAAGTGGTACTGTGATGGCTTTTGGTAGTTTGTTATCATTAATACAGTGTTTTATTCCTCTTGCTTTAGGATTTATTGCTGAAATATTTGGACTATCAATAGCAATGTGGTTTTTGCTACTTGGCCCGCTAGCTTTGATTGTAGGACTGTACAAGGTAGAGAAATAGTTTAAACACTAGCTGATTAAAATAGGCTCTTGAAAACGATTCAAGAGCCTATTTATCTACATCAAATTTCAAGAGTGCAAAATTAACTAGAAGTTAAAAGTAAATGTATTGGAAACAATTCCATTTACAGTAACAGTTACTTGATTTGCGCCTTTCTTAATATTGAGTTTCTTTTTATTTCCTTTCAAAGTAATTTGAGTGTCACTTTGTCCAGTTACTTTATCACTAACATTTTGCTGATTAACATTTATTACTGCTCCAGATGTAGTAAATCCAGTGCCAGTAATTGTTAAATTTGGTTTACTAAATACTGCATTAGTAATATTTAAAGTTGGTGGAGGTGGCGGAGGTGGTTCAGCCATTACGCTAAGCTTAACGCTTTGACTACGTACAATTTGATTTACTGTAGCACTTACTAGAATGTTGTAATCTATTGTTGGTGTAGTGCTATTTGTAATTACAGTCATTGTTGCATTACCACTAGATAAGCTACTTGGTGAAAAATTAATTTGTATTCCGCTATTAGCTTGATCAACTGTAGCACTTAGTAGCGCGGGTTGTGCTAGGGTTCCATTAGGTAGAAGTGCAACTGTAAAATTAGAAGACATTCCGGCTCTAACTGTTTGGTTATTTGGACTAACAGTTAAAGCAAAATCAGAATTTCCAGTCATATTACTAGCTTGAGCAATAGAAAGAGAAAGGTTGCGGCTACGTCTAAATGGGCCAGCCGTACCAACTAGCTTAATACTTAAATTTGTTGATTGAATTGTTGGGCTGGTTGTGATTGTTAAAGTTGCTGTAGTTCCAGGCACAATAGTAGAGGAAGAAAAACTAGTGGTTATATTGTTATTTGGAGGTGAAATGATAGTTGATAAAGCTATTGAACCATTAAAGTTGTTAATAGCATTAGCAGTAACAGTAAATGTTACAGAGTTTCCTGCCATAACAGTTTGATTTTCAGGTGTAACATCTAAAGAAAAATCTGGAGCTATTTCTACTCGGTCAAAACGTTTTACTACACGAATAGAATTATTATCTGTGTCAGAAATGACTAAATCACCTTCTAAATTTACCGCTACACCAGTAGGTTTATTAAGTCTTGCACTTAAAGCAGGTTCACCATCCCCATCAAAGCCTCGTTTAGTTCCAGTTAAGGTTCTAATATTGTTATTACGAACACTTAATCTTCGGATCCGATGATTAAAACTATCAGCAAAGATTACATCATTATTCACATCTACGGTTAAACCTGTAGGATTAGCAAGAGCCGTGTTCAGTGCTGGCCCATCACCATTAAAGCCACGTTGACCACTACCAGCAATAGTTCTAATCATCCGACTACGTAAATCTATTTGACGGATTCGGTTATTATCTCGGTCAGCAACAAATAAAGTTCCAGTTCTATCTGTAGTCAGGCTTGAAATATTATTAAAACTAGCATTAGTAGCTAGTCCACCATCACCACTAAAACCGCGTTGCCCATTTCCTGCAACTGTATTAATGATGCCAGTTCGACTAATAGAGCGAATACGATTAGCAGTAGCTACTAAAATATCTCCATCTAAAGTTGCTGCAATGGCAGTAGGTGAATCTAAGCTAGCATTTATTGCCATCGCACCATCGCCACTAAAACCGCCTTGACCATTACCAGCAACAGTTCTAATAATGCCATTTTGCTCAACCCGTCGAATACGGTTATTAAAAGTATCTGCAATTAATAAATTGCCTAAAGTATCAAAAGCAATCGCTTTAGGACTATTTAGGCTAGCCTGAGTTGCCATGCCACCATCGCCACTAAAGCCACGTTGCCCATTACCAGCAACAGTGTTAATCATTCCTGTACGG
This sequence comes from Blastocatellia bacterium, assembly GCA_016713405.1. NCBI lineage: Bacteria > Pseudomonadati > Acidobacteriota > Blastocatellia > Blastocatellia bacterium. Next base: position 40,895 of record JADJPF010000014.1, on the reverse strand, counting down.
GCATCAATGCGGCGGATACGTTGATTGCTTTGATCAATAAAGAAAATATTACTTAAGCGGTCTATTATCACACCTCCATCAACTAACAAGTCAATGTTAGCTAATAAAGCTAGACGACCATCGCCGCCAAAGTTTTGTTAACCACTACCAGCTAAAGGTTCTAATCATTCCAGTACGGTTAACAATTCTAACTTGTCCATTTTCTGAATCAGCAATAAGTAAATTGCCAGCACCATCTAAAGCAATATCTTCTGGTCGTCCAATGCTAGCACGGTTAGCCGGGCCATTATCGCCTTGATTATCTGGCATTCCATTTCCAGCGATTGTAACAATAATGCCTTGTCTTATATCAATACCACGGATTCGACGATTAAGCGTGTCAGCAATAATTATATTTCCAGTTGGGCTAACTGTAATGCTATTTGGGGAATTAAGGCTAGCTTGTGTAGGTGAACCACCATCACCGCTAAAATCTGCTCTACCATTTCCAGCAATGGTTCTAATAATGCCTGTTCTAGCATCTACCATACGGATACGATGATTATTAGTGTCTGCTATTAACAAGTTACCATTTAAATCAAGTGCAATTTTATCTGGATTATTTAAGCTAGCATTTGTAGCCGGCCCGCCATCCCCACTAAAACCAGGTTGCCCATTACCTGCAAATGTAGTGATTATTCTGGTTTGTGCATCAACACGGCGGATGCGATTATTTCTTGTGTCAGAAATAAAAATATTACCTGTACTATCAACAATGGTGTTGCTAGGTGCGGTTAAACTAGCACTAGTAGCTAACCCACCATCCCCACTAAAACCAGGTTGTCCATTACCTGCAATAGTGCTAATAATGCCTGTTTGACCATCAACACGACGGACTTTTCCATTAGCTGCTTCTGTGACAAGTAAGCTACCAGAACTATCAACCGTAACACCGCTAAAGGGGAATAAATCTAAAGCTGTTGCAATAGCCGGGCCTCCATCAGGGCCCGAACCGGATGCACCCGTTCCAGCTACGCTGGTAATTCTACCTGTACGGTCAATTTTACGGACTCTGTTATGTGCAGCATCAACAATAAAAGTGTTACCTTGACCATCTGTAGCAATACTTCTAGGAAACTTTAAGTTAGCTTGAGTCGCTTTTCCACCATCGCCTAAAAATGGAATACCGCCGGAAACCGTTGTAATTTCTCCATCATTAAGAAGCCTAAAAGGTGGTGCTAAAATGGTAAATTCTTGTTGTGTTACTCCTCCGCGAGTTTGTACGGAAATAGTTCTTTTACCAGGCGCGTTTTGCGGTGGGACAATCAAACGAATTGTTGTTGCATTATCAACAATGGCATTTCTAACTAAACTATCACCAACAACAACAATAGTTTCTGGGCCAAAGTTTTTACCTCTAATTGTTATTTCTGCTCCGCCATCAATTACATCCATATCTTGGCTGAGTCCATCTATTTGAGGTTCACCAATAGTTACAACTTTTAATGCTTCTGTTTCGCTGGCTTTATTATCTAAAACAAAAGCTTGAGTTCCTCGGACAACTACACTCATTGCTTGGCTAAAACTTACGCTAGGTTGACCCAAGGATGTCATCACATTGGTTTGCTGTGCAGTTTGTGTAATTACTTTTGCACCTGCGCTATCTACTATATAAATATTTCCAAGCTCATCAACGCTAACAGAGCGAGGAGTATTAAAAACAAACTCATCACTTTCGGCTAAAGGGCTAATATTGTTGGCTAAAAAATCACCAGGATTTGCAGCAGAACTAGAGGAAATTTTTCCTATTGTTGTAACTGTTCCATCCATTGAAACGGAGCGAATCCGGTTATTACCTGTGTCAGTAACAAATAAAACTTCGCTAGTAGATGAACCAAAAAAACTAGTGCTGCTAGATTGTATGCTTAAAGCTGTAGGACTAGAAAATCTAGCGGCTCGGCCATTATCATTAACTTTTCCACTTACTCCCGGCTCACCTGCTAAAAGACGAACTTCTTGTTTAGCAAAATCTACCATATAAATGGCATGGTTATCTGTATCAGCAACAAATAAATTTCCAGCCGAATTTACTGCAATTCCTTGTGGGCTACTAAAAGCAGCTTGGGAAAACGGGGTGACATCGGCTGTATTAATTCCTGGCGCGCCAGTACCTAAAATAGTTGTTACTTTGTTATTAAAATCAACTCTACGAACACTATGATTAAGCGTATCAGCAATATAAATACCGCCTTGGCTGCGATTGTCTACGGCTACGGCAGTTGGCCCAGCAAATAAAGATTCTAGCGCGTCTCCATCTGTTTTTCCTCGACTACCCATTTTTCCTGCAAAATTTGCAGCATCAGCATCAGCAGATTCACGCTTAAAAATAATATGATTAGTAGGGTCGCTAATGTAAATTGCCCCGCTAGAATCAACCTTAGTGTCACCTGATGCTTGTTTACCTTTTGTGCTATCAACTTTGGCGACTGTAACAAAAATTGAAATACTTTCATTCCCTCTTCGTGCTGTTACGGTTGCATAGCCTTGAACTTTACCTGACACCATGCCTTGGCTATCTATACTGGCAACATCTGGACTTCCAGATTCAAAAGTCACATCCGTTAAAGTGTTTCCGCTGCTATCTGTTGCAGTAAGTTGAATTTGATTATTTTCATTAACTACAGGATTTGCATCTTGATTAGGGCCAAATAATTGTATATTAGAGCTTTGTTGCAAAGGTTTTAGATAGCGGACTGCTAAAGGTTTTTTTGTAGATTTATATAGATTCTGATAAGTTTTCTTTTTAATTATATTAGGGTTTGGACTGTAAGCATTTAAGTAAGTAGGAGCTATTAATTGTAATGCCAAAATTATTATTAAAAATTGACTAACTTTACTAGAGCGATTGGTAAACATAGGCAGCCTCCCAGTAAAAAAAGCTTGTTTGAACCTTTTTAAGTTCTAGCAATTCTATCATATTAAGTTTTTACTACTAGACTTTTAAACTTTTGAGTTAAACAACTAGGAAAAAGCTTGAATATTTTTTCTTATCTATAACGTTATTTTGAACTTGTTGACATCAGAAGTTTTTTTATTAAGCTAGCACATCTAGATAACTATGCAACGTTACTTGTCAATGAGCATCAAAAACAGGTCTGTAAAATGTAGTAGGCAATAATTTATATACTAAAAAAATAGGGATAAATTTATGAAAAAAATAATGTTGTTGTTTGTATTATTTGTCTTTTGCATAAATGCTTATGCTGGACAAGAAGATAAAATCATCGACCGTTATAAAAAAGCTACTGGAGGAGATGCTGTTAAGAAAATAAATAATCGTAATTACTGGTAGTATAACGCAAGGTAATCTTACAGGGCAATTTTTAGCTCAAAGTGGTAGACCAGACCGAATAAGACTAGATGTTGAGATAAATAACTCTAAATTAACCGAGTGTTATAATGGCAATTCTGCTTGGCAACAAGACAATCAAAACCTACAAACCTTGATTAACACAGAAGCAAAAACACTACGACTTAAAGCTTTACTTACTAATACTTATCTACGAGATTTATCAAAATACCGTGTAATGTCAAAATATCTTGGCAAAGTTCAAGTAAATGGTGTTGAAACAGAGGCTGTAGAATTTAACTTAAATGGTGTTTATATAAAAGTAATGTTTGACCCTAAAACAGGGCTAATAGTCAAAGAAGAAAGGCAGCTTAACGAAGGGATAGAAGAAACTTTTTATCAAAACTACCAAAGTGTTAACAAAGTAACAGAGCCTTTTTTAATCAAAATCAAACGCCCTAACAGAGAATTAGAAATCAAGGTAGACAAAATAGAGCATAACACTAGTTTAGCCGAAACAGCTTTTCGCTATCCTAGTGTTGATGGTAGTAAACCAATTCCAGACGTTGAAGAGGTTATAAAAGCTTTAATGGTTAACCAAGAGAAAATAAAAGATTTAAGAGAACTTTATGCTTTTCGTTCAATGGAAACTCAAAAACAATTAGATGGTGATGGTCAAGTTAAAGAAACTATAACTAAAGTTTATGAAGTTACTCCTATTGCAGGAACTTTTGTGCAACGTCTGATAAATGTAAATGGAGTAGAGCTTTCAAAGTCTGATCAAGAGAAAGAAGATAAAAAAGTAAAAAAAGAAATAGAAAATGCTAAAAAAGAGCAAAAAAAACGTGAAAGCAAAAAGAAAAATGATGATGATGATGATAGTATCAGCATACGAACTTTCTTAAAAATTTTAGCTGTAAAAGATGCTAGAAGAGATAAATTTAGAGGGCAAGAAGTGTTAATTTTTGATTTTGAACCTCGCAAAGATTTCAAACCAAAGAATTTAGCGGAAAATATTGTTAGTAAGCTAGTAGGTTCAATTTTTATTGATGAGAATGCTAAACAAATTGCTAGGCTTGAAGCTAGGCTTTCTGATTCTGTAAAAATTGGTGGAGGTTTGCTAGCTTCGCTTTCTCCTTCATCAGCCTTTGTTTTTGAACAAGAAAAAATTCGTGATGAAGTTTGGCTTCCATCCTATGAAGAAATAAATTTTGGTGGTAAAGCCTTTTTATTTGTTAAGTTTAACCAAAACCAAATAACTCAATATAGCGATTATCAAAAATATCAAACTGATGTAGAAATTAAAGCCGACCCAGAAATAAGCACAGACACAAATTAAACTTTGTAAAATTTTTGTAGGGAACGTAAGGCGGCTTATGTTCCCGCTTGCTAAATAAATAGCTATTTACTAGCATCAAGGCTTATAACCGTTTCATTTCCTATAACTTCCGCACTATGCACCAGTCCCGCAGGTACAGGTAAAATATCACCAGCCTGCAACAAAAACTCCTGACCAGCCGTCTTAATTAAAAATTTTCCTTTTAATACTCCATCCTTTTTATCATAGCCATGTGTATGGTTAGGGAAATATGTCCCAGGAGGATAATGATAAGTGTTTACACTATAACCTTCAGACTCTAGCTTTTTTCGCATTGTTTTTTCGCTAAGTTCGCCAAAACTATTGTCCCAATGTTCTATTGCAACCATAAATAACTCCAAATAAATTACTTAGCTATTAAACTAAAATATTTACCAGACAAAATGTCTGCTAAATTGCTATTAAACTGCGAACGAGGCATTGTAAAATCGCAGCCCATTTCTTGAGCTTTACGGCGAAGTTCTACTTGAACATGGCTTAAAAATCCAACTATAGGAATTTCTTTAGAATCAGGAGAAGCTTTTAACTCTTCAATAGCTTTTAGCGGGTCAAAACGTGGGTTATTAAGGTCTAAAATAATCATTTTTATTGGAAGTGCTTTAGATTGTTCAATTAATTTATCTAAAGATTTTACAAAAGTAACATTTGCATCAACTTGACTGGCTGCACCACTAATTTTAGACGCAAAAATCATATCTGAAACTGCTGCTAGTATTTCCATTAAGTCAAACTCCTTTGATCAACTTTTATTTTTTTATAATTTTTCTAATCACGATCATAGTATTTACTAGGTTCTCTGCTATTACCATCAGCTATATCGCATAGTCGGCGGAAATTAGGTAGCATTGCTAGCCACACATCTTCATTTGTAAGTTCAATTACTTTTTGCTTAACTTTTGGTCTATCTACTAAATTTTCTTGTGTAAGTAAAAAAACTATGTCGTCAAAGTCTTTTTGCCTTCCAGCATTTAGTTTAAGAATCACTAACCATTCTGGAATCACGACTCGTAAGCCATTAGGTAGCTCAATAGCATCTTTTAAAGCTGCTCTATAATACTTTTCATAACCATCATTGCGTACAATCCAATCTACTTGAACCATATACTTACCAATTTGTATTGTATAACTACTACCGCCAAAGGTTAGTTGGTGTTCTGCTACAAGTGACAAATGTTGAGAAGCAATAACGTCTACATCTTTAGTTAGGCGAGGACTTCCATAAAGGTGCATTGCTAATCCACCAGCTAAGGCCCAGTTAATTTCTTCTTGGTTAGCTAATTTTCCTACTTGTTGTGCTGCCTCCACACCAACATCTGTTGAAATTGTTGGGTTAGCAACATTTTGTAAGACACGTTCAATAAGTTGTTGATAATTTTCTTGACTCATTGGCTTTAACTCATTTGGGATCTAATTTTTTTATTTGTGATAAATCAAGCATTACTAATGTAGGCATGTTATTAATTCCTAGAGTCACGGCCAATTAATTTTGTATTATTTTCTTTTAGTTCTAATTGATCTGCCAGGTGTAGAACGTGTGTTAGGAAGATAAATTCCTTCTTTTCTAAGATACTCATCGCTAACGGCATTTGGATCGTCGGTAAGTGTTTGGTTATTATTTGGTTGATTAGTTGGACGTGTATTAGATTTTACTCCTGGTGCTAATGAATGGGCTTCAATATCGTTATTTTCTAGAACTGCGGCTTTTTTGGTTTGTTTAGTGGTTATATCTGGTAGGAGTCCTGACACAGCTTGTTTAAATTTAGCACTCTCTGGTAAAGGAAGCGGACTAGTGGCTTTAGTTAGTTCTGGGAGTTTTTGCACCTGTGCTAGTCCAGATATTGGACAAAGCAAACATAAGGCTATTAACAAACCTCTTAGTTTCATAAAATTACCCCCTTAAAATATAGTAATCCGCAGTGCGCCACGTCAATGATTCTTACACTAACATATGAAGAAATGGCTAAATATCTCGAAGAATACACGTCTTAACCCGCAACGCACCACGTCAATGATTCTTACAACTTCATGCTGGATTAGGAATTGTACGACGTGAAAACGCTAAGATTAAAACATACGATTTCTTGCTTGTCAACGAAAATAAATGACTTATTAGCTTTGCCGAGCTTTAATTAATAAGAAAAATATTACTAGTCTTCAACAGGTGGACGACGAATTAAATTAATTGCTTGATAAGCTGTTTCTGATAATTCTGGAAATGTGCCAGTCAAAGCTGTTAGCTGGCTTAATAAGTCTGATGTACGTAAAATTAAGCGTACAATATCGCCTTCATCAGCATAAACTTCTTCAAAAAGTTCTTGCCAATCAATTTTACCTTCAGCCCATCGCCAAAGAAGTCGCCCTGCATCACCATCTAGTATAATAGGGAAATATAGACCTACACGGTCTTGTAACTGGGAAATTGTTTTAGCTAATTTTACTGCATTCTTAAAAGGTAAAAAGATATCTTCTTCACCTTCTTGATATTCTACTTCTATTTGACGGTCGCCTGCGGATAAGGCCCCAACAAGTGCGGCTAATAATCTTGGGTTAGAAGTCTTAAAATAATTGGTTTTTACAAGTTCAGCTAAGAATAAAGAATTTTCTACGTGTAATTTAGCGGCCCAAATGCCGTCTTTAGTAGGTTGCCACTCTTCATTTAAATATTCAAAGGCTTGTAGCAACCTAGCACATTCTTCAAAACGTTCCCATAAACCATGCTTTAAATCATGTAGCCTATATTTTAATTCTTCTGCTCGCTGGGTTTGCTCTTGGAGTACGCTTACGCGCTCATCACAAATATTTATTTGTGGACAATTTAAGCAGGGAAGTGATTCTAATTGGGGTAGGATTTGAGAAAGCTTATTTTCTGCTTTTGCTAGTAATGCTGGGGTGTCGGTTTCTATTTCTGCTGCTAGCTCATGTTTAATATTACGTCTTAACGTTTTGATAGATTTACGTAATTTTTGTGTTTGTTCTTCTAATAAATCAAATTCTTGCCAAGTTTTAATACGGTCTGAGCAGGGACGAGACGATTTATCTTTATTTATTTTGTCTTCTACTTTTTTAAGACGTGAGTTTAAGTCTGAAACGGTTTTTAAGCGTTGATAGTGACCAAAACTTCGTTCAAGCAATTCTCTAGCTGTTTCTGGGCTATGTTGCTGTAGTAAGTTTAATACCATTGTATAGTTAGGTGAGAATTGGCTAGTAATTGGCTCAGGATCTTTTACTAGCACATCCATAATAAGGCTAATATCTTGAAATGGGCCTGGGATAAACACAGCAAAGCCGACTTTATCCTTGCCCCGACGACCTGCGCGGCCAGTCATTTGAGCTAATTCAAAGGCTTTTATATCGCGGTGTCCTTCATCATCTCGTAGACTAGAGGCGGTAATAACTACTGATCTGGCAGGCATGTCAATCCCTGCGGCTAGGGTTGTGGTAGAAAAAACGGCTCGGAGTAAGCCTTTTGACATTAGTTTTTCTACCGCATGTTTCCAAGCTGGAAGATGTCCAGCGTGATGAGGTGCAACGCCTTTATAAATAAGGGTATGGAAAAATCTATGTTCAGAAACAAATTGCTGATCTTCTGGACTAAATTGTTTGATTATATTAAGAATGGCTTCGCGCTGTGTTTCTGCTAGGTCTGCTAATGCGTTACCTCGTATAGAGTCTGTTGCTTCATCACAACCTCGACGGCTGCTAATAAAAATAATAACAGGTAGTAGGTTATAAGTTTCTAATGTACAAACTAAATCTTGGTAACGAGGAGCAGGAAGTAAGGATTTTTGCAATATGGCTCTCCAAAAATAAATTAACGATTTCTAAACTTAAAGGCTTGTCGGCTAGGTTTACGTCTAGGTCTATCTGCTGATAAGGATTTCTTAGCGTCATAAAGTGCAACAATATCTGGGTTTAGCTGATGACCTAGGGTTGTTAAAGGAAAAAGATGTCCATCCGTATCAACAAAAGCTGTTCGCAAGGGGACGGGTCTAGTAGGATGAAATACTAGTCTACATTCTGTCCCACGCGCCCAACCTACCCAATCAGCTAATTCCTCAGCATTTCCCACTGTAGCCGACAACATCAAAGCTCTTATTGTTGGTGGAGAATAAATTATTGCTTCTTCCCAAACAACGCCCCGTTCCCGATCTGCTAAATAATGAACTTCATCAAAAATTACTAGTCCAACATTCATTATTTCTAAATAATTCATCGCATCATACAAAGAATTACGGTAAATTTCTGTAGTAGCTACAATTAATGGAGCGTCAGGATTAATCTTACGATCACCTGTAAGGATACCTACTTTGTCAGATCCAAAAAGTTTAGAAAATTCTTGGAATTTATCATTAGATAGTGCTTTTAATGGCGAGGTATACCAGGCACGATTTCCTTGAGCTAAAGCTTGTTTGATGGCTTCGGTAGCAATCCAGGTTTTTCCAGATCCAGTTGGAGCAGCTACCAAAACATCATAACCCTCTTTAGCAACAAGGTTTATAGCTTCTAATTGAAAGTCATCTGGGATGAAATCTTTTGTTTCTGGTGATCCAATACCCTCAAGCAGCTTCGCTAATTGTTTTTGCCTTGCTGAGTTGTCAATTAGCGAAGCTTTTTCTTCTGTTGGTTTAAGTTTTTGTTCTTTACGTTTATGAAATTTTTCTTTTAATGATGACATAATTTTTAGCTAGAGCTTTAATTTTGGAATTGCTTGGGTTACTTAATTAAGGATTTTATTGTGGCCTTTGCTGAAACATTTCTTGACTTGTAGCATAGCTCTTAAAATCTTTTGGTAGTTCAAAAAGTGATTCATTTACTTCTAGGCGTACATCTTGAAGCTCTACTTTATCCTTAAATTGTAAAAAGTCCAAATCTTGGCGAACAATTAAACCTTGTAAGTCTTTTGCTTTCCAGATAGTGACGGTTTTAACAAAATTAGCTTCATCAAAACTAATTTTATATTTGTCGCAAGTATAACCAGAAGTTTGCTCGCTACCAAGAGATTCTATTTTGACATTTCTAGGTGCAAGTTTAGCTGCTTGTTGAAGGTAAAAAGGATCTAAGCGTAAAAATAAAGCAGAATTACCAAGGAGTTCGCTATAACCTTGTTTGCTTGGCACCATAATATATTTTTTATCCTTATCTGGTCGGGATATAACGGCCATATCTATGCCGTTTTGTTCTGTATCAACGCGCTGCCAGTCACCTTTTTGTGAATATGTTATTGTGTTTACATAACCATTCCCTTGCGTATAAACCTGTTTGGCTGTGTAAATTACTGGCTGACTGGCTAATAATTCAGCTAATGGAGTTTTAGCTTTTGCTGTTTCTTCTTTTTTTGCATCAGTATTTTTTGCATTGTTTGTTGTTTCTTGTTGAGCAAATATTGAAATACTTAAAGTTGCTAATAGTAAAATAGAAAAAACAAGGGTTTTAGCTATTTTGTTTTTATGGCTAAACATTATAAATCGATCTCCTAAAAATTTAATGGGTTTGCTATAAATAGACTCTGCAAAAGCCAAAAGGTTGCATTTATTTTAGATTGCTTACCCATTGATTAAAAACTTGTTTTTGCACATCCGTCTTATTATCTAAGTTTTTAAGCTTATAAGTGATATTTCCTTCTCCTGTTAAAGTTATCGGGAAATTATATAGTTGGCGATTGCGAAATATTGTAACAGTAATTTTATCACCAGGCTGATAATTCATTAGGATTTCTGATAAGCTACTAGAGTTTACTTGAGTATTATTAATGGCTAATAAAGTATCACCTTTGCTTAAACCTCCTAGCATAGCAGGTGAGCCAGAAGTTACATTAAGAATAGTTGCTTGTTCTTCTGTTCCAAGTCTAATACCAAGTGCTACTGTAGGTTTAGTCTTATCGCTCTCTGATAAAAGAGTTAGCCCTACAGTTTCTAAAATTTCGCTATAGGGGAGTTCTTCACATCCAGAAATGTAGTTATCAAAGAATTTATCAAAGCTTTTTTCTGTCACTGCTTCAATAGCTTTTTGTATACCGTTTTCAGGTACTCCTTTTTTAAGTAAGGCATAGTTTTTATAAAAGATACTGCATCACATCATCTAAGGATTTTTCGTTAGCGGTTTGCTTACGGATTTGTAAGTCTAGTAGTAGACCTAATATTTCCCCTTTGTTATAAAAGGAAATTCGGCTATTTTCTCTATCGTCGGGTTGGAGCCAATCGTTAAAACTAGCATCTTCTACACTAGTAATTAAGCGTCCAGGAGTATTTTGCAATTGATTAATATTTCTTTCTATAGCAGCTAAATAAGTTCGCTCATCAATAACACCTGCTCGTTTAAGGCTTAAATCTCCATAATAACTTGTTACACCTTCAAAAAACCAAAGTAGCTTGGTATAAGCTTCCTGGCTATAGTCAGGATTAAGAAATACATTTGGCATTATTCTTTTAACATTCCATGCATGAAATAATTCATGAGCAGAAATGGAATAAAAGGTTTGACGGCTAATGTCTGTAGCAAAAGCATTTGCTGGCATTGTTATAGAAGTTGAAAAAGAGTGTTCTACACCATGCCAAAATGTATTAGGTAAAATATGATATAAAAACCAATAATGTTCAAAAGGTGCATTGCCACCAAAAAGCTTTAGTTGGCTAATTACTTCAATATCATAGTCAAGCTTACCTTGAAAAGCTAAATGATATGTAGTGTTGCCGATAATAAATTGATGAAGCAATAATGTAGGGCTAGCAATAGTAGGTGAGTCAGCAAGTTCATCATAGTTTTGAGCTAAAAAGCTATTACCATCTTTTTTTAGGGCTGTAGCTACTTGCCAATTTTCTGGAACCAGAATAGTTAAGCGACAGGCTTGATCTCGTCGGTTAACTAAGTACATAAACAAGTTAGTACCGTTAAAATAGGCTTCTTTATCATCAAGAAGGCTAGCACCTGCGTCAAGAATGTTAGCAAAATACTTGTAAAACACCTTAACACGGCTAGATTTATTGGTTTTAACCTGCCAAGTAGATTTATTAGCTTTTTCCCAATCTAATGGCTCACCTTTTTCATTACTAACACTAAATTCTTGAACATTACGAGCATAATTTTGAATTAAATAGCGTCCAGGTCGCCAATTAGGTAAAGCAAAATCTAGTTTTTCTGCTCCGTTAGTGTCAACTTGGATAACTATTTCAAAAAGGTGGGAATTAGCTTGTTGCCAAGCGATAGTGTAATCAATCATTTTTTTTTCTGTTTGAGAAGCCAATGTTAAAGAAGCAAATAATAATAGTAATACTACTTGCCCAATGGCATAAGATATTGTTTTGCCTTGCAAGACAGATATTCTCCTGTACGCTTTAGGGTATGTACTACACGAAATGGTATAGAGTGTCATAGTATTTTAGCATTAGCATTAGATTAAGTTGAGTGTATTTTGGCATTTTGACAATGGCATAAGATTTGCTGAACGGGGAGGCAATCAATCCAAGTAATAATTTAATTAAAATTACTGGTACTTAAGTAAAAATCGTAAACTAGGGATAAACCAAAAACAGTTGTGTTAACAGGGAGAAGACTCCCATTAAGGAGAGAAGCCATGACTACAAGAAAATTATTTGTTTCTTTGTTGTTAATGTTAATCGCAATATTGTCTACAACTACAATAACTTTAGCCGATGAAAAAATAGATTTTAATAAAACTCGCATTGCCCGTGTTAGCTTTGTTGAAGGCGAAGTAGGTATACAACGCCAAGGCTCAGATAAATGGGATGATAGCGAAATTAATGTTCCTGTTTTTCCTGGAGATCTAATCTATTCAACAGATGATGGACGAACAGAATTAGAACTCTATGGTGGATTTATCAGATTAAGCAAAAATACTTCTTTAGAATTAGTAGAATTTAGTCCAAAACTTTATCGCTTTGATATGTCAGTTGGTTTAGCTACTTTTTCTTTTGGGGAAAATCGTCCAGCAATAGAAATTGCAACTCATCAAGCCGCAGTAAGTCTAAAACAAGCAGGTATTTATCGTGTTAGTGTTAGTCCAGATGGAAGTACAGTAGTAATAGTGCATGAAGGCCAAGCAGAAATAGCAGGCAAAACCAAAACCTTTAAGTTAAACAAAGGGAAAAGAGCTATTTTCCCTCCTACCAGTCTTTCTAATGTAGCTATTTCTAATGTTTATGGGCTAGATGCTTGGGATAATTGGAATAGTGAAAGAGAACTTTTAGTTAGTGTAAATAGTGTTAATGGTTTTCTCAAACCTCAACCTTTTCTTTATGGCAACTCTTTACTTAATCAACATGGTCTTTGGGTACAAGTGCCTACATATGGTTTTGTTTGGAGACCTAATAATTTAGCACCTAATTGGGCACCTTATCGTATAGGCAGATGGGCCCATTACAACCGCGTTGGTTGGACTTGGATTTCCCAAGAGGCTTGGGGATGGGCTCCATATCATTATGGTTATTGGGTATTTGTTGCTAAATATGGTTGGGTATGGGTTCCAGATGGAATAAACAATTTCTGGTCGCCTGCATTGGTTAGTTGGTATTATGGATCTTGGGATGGTAGAGATTATATTTGTTGGCATCCCAATAATTGGTGGAATAATTGGCCTACAACAGGTGGTGGTAATGGTTGGGTTCCCCCTCAAGAACCTGGTGGCCCAGGAAAACCCACTAGACCACACCCAGTCTTAAAGAATGAACCTTTAGTTGCTGGTGGTTCTGCAATACCTGTAGATGGTTTTACAGGAGGACAAACAAATCCTAAAAATCACCCTTTGACAGATGGGATAAAAGTAGTTAAGCAAATTGAAACTATTAATTTACCAAAACCAACTACATCTACTTCAACTAGCAATATTCCTATTAGTAAATTGCCAAGTGACATATTAATTACTCGGCCATTAGTCAGCAAATTTGGTGTAGTTACAGATGGTGTTATTACAAGTGGCCCTCGTCGTAGCTACCAAACACCAACAACAAGTAATAATTCTGAGCCTATTGTTAGAAATTCAAACGATACAATTACTACTACAGCAGCCCCTGCAACACCAGTTAAAAACCCTAGAGTTAGAAATACAGACGACACACCTATTGTTAGAACTGATAGCCCTTCAAGAAATTCTGATTCAGGCGGTTCTAAAGGAAATAATGGTAACAATGGGAATAGTGGAAATAGTGGAAATAGTAATAGACCTAGTGCTAGTGAAAGTTTTGGCAGAACTTCACAACCAACGGTTAGCAGTCCTAGCCCTAGTCCTTCAGTTAGTAGAGATTCAAGTCCATCAATAAGCAGAGATTCAAGCCCAAGTCGTGGTGGTGGCGGTGGAAGAAATCGCAATGACTAAATTATTAGTTTAATTAGTCATCCAAAAAATTAAATAACTAAAAGAAATAGAGGCAATTGCCTCTATTTCTTTTTTCTAAATTTTGGAAAATTTAATGATTGAAAAAATAAGACCAAAAAATATAGACTGCTCAAGAGTGAGAAAAGAAATACAATACTTGCAATAAAACAGTTTCGTTAACAAAATTTTATGAAAAACCTATTACAAAAAATAATTTTTAGTTTGGTTTTGAGTTTTCAACTTTTATCAAATGCTAATGGTGGTTTAAGTGATGATGCAGAACTTTGGCAATATAAAAAGTGGACAAAAGTTAATTCTAGTCCAATGAGAATTGCTGATATTACTGCTCAACTATGCGCACCTCAATTTCCAATAGATTTATCAAAAGAAAAAAATCCTCATCAAGATAAATTTATTACTGTTTATGTCAATGATTTAGGCAAAACAGCAATGTTTTCTGTAAATAGCAAATTTCCAGTTGGCTCAATTATTGCTAAAGAAAAATTGCCTACACCAACATCTAAAGCAGAACTTTTGACAGTGATGATAAAAAGAAAAGCCGGATTTAACCCTGCTAGTGGTGATTGGGAATATTTAGTTTTAGATCCAGTAAAAACAGCTATTTTGGAGCGAGGAAAGCTAGAACGTTGTAACAGTTGCCATTTAGAGAAAAAAGATAGTGATTTTGTTTTTCGCACCTATTATTTTAGAAAGTAATAAATATTTACAATAATTTAGCAAAAATAGCTTCAAGCATTATTTGCAGACTTGCCTTAAAATCTATTTTTAAGTGAACTAAATCAGGTTGTTTTAATGCTTCTGCAACAAGGGGGCAGGGAAAAGACTTAAAATAGAGTCCAACAATTGCAGCATGAATAAATAAAAAGCTAAGAGCAATTTTTTCTGTTGAAGTAACTCCATTTTTTTCACTAATTTTATTACTTAAATAAACTAACTTTATATTCATAGATCTTTTATGTTCAATAATTCGATCAAGAGAAATATTTTTTTCTAAAATTGACTCTGCATAAGGAACAAGTAGCAGTAGGGTAGATTGGGCAGAAAATGACTCAGCCAAATATTTAGCCAAGTTATTGCTATTTATTTCTGTTTGTGAGTCTACCCAATTTTCTACCTCATCAAACCAACGTAAATATGCACGATCAAGAAGTGAAAGAAAAAGCTCCTCTTTAGTCTTAAAATATAAGTATAAAGTACCTTTAGCCAGCTTAATTGTACTAGCTACAATAGCCATAGAAATATCATCAATTAAATGCTTACTTAATAGAAATTCTGTTGCATTAAGAATTGATTCTCGACGAAGATCTTTTAATTCATCACTAACAGCGCGTTTTTTTGCTAATTTAGGAGGTTTGAATTGTTTCATTTGACAAATGACTGCCATTCAGTTATAACAAATGACTACCATTCAGTTATAACTAGTTTATTTTTATTAAGATATTGGTAAAGACTCAAATAACATAATATATATAGCAGTAAAAATAGCTCTTTACCAACAAATTAATCCTGTAATTAGTTTTACTGTACAGATATTATTTTAAGTAAGCTTTAAGAGAGGGAAATTTTATGCAATCAGCAAAAACAGTTTTTATCACAGGTAGTTCAACAGGAATAGGTCGAGAAACCGCATTATATTTTCTTAAACAAGGGTGGAAGGTTGCAGCAACAATGCGAACACCTGAAAAAAACGATTTAGGGAAGGACTCACGCTTAATTGTACCTAAGCTAGATGTTACAAATGAAGATACAATTAAATCAGCTTGGGAGCAGGCAATTGAAAAATTTGGGGTTATTGATGTAGTAGTTAATAATGCTGGGTATGGACTAACTGGCCCTTTTGAAGGAGCAAGTTCTGAGCAAATAAAGCGACAATTTGACACAAATGTTTTTGGGCTAATGTCGCTTTGTAGACATGCAATTTCGTTTTGGCGTAGCAATAAGCAGAAAGGAACTTTAGTTAATATAACATCCGTAGGTGGTAGAGTAACATTTCCATACTATAGTTTGTATCATTCAACTAAATGGGCAGTAGAAGGTTTTACAGAAAGTCTTAGTTATGAGGTTGCTCCCTTAGGTATACGTGTAAAGCTTGTGGAACCTGGAGCAATTAGAACAGATTTTAATGATCGTTCAGCAGATCGAACTGATGAAAAAGCAGCTATTGAATATCAATCTATCCTAAAAATAGCAAGAGATAATATTTCTAAAGCAGTAAAAAATTCTAGTGAACCAATTGAAGTTGCTAAAGTAATTTTTGATGCTGCCTCATCGGATTCTTCTCAACTTAGGTATAGAGCAGGCACAGATGCTAAGTTACTGCTTACTTTAAGAAGGTTAATTCCAGAAAATTTGTTTTTTTCTATTGTTCGTTCTCTAATTTTTAAAGTAGCAAACATATAAGAGTTTACTTTATTTACTTTTGCAAGAAGGTTAGTAGGTTTTTTTAGATGTTTTAATTTTCATGCTTTAGGTTTTCTCTACTACTGTGTTAGAATCGGGCAAAGTTTATTTTAATTTTATTAAAATAGTTTCGCTAATATATTTTCTTAATTACAATTTTATGACTTTTTAATTAACTTAAGGTTTGATTCTTAACAGCATTGCTTAAAGCTTAAGTAATAATGTGTATATGCTTAATGCCTCAAAAGTATATTGATATTTAGAGTTGGGAGAGATTTTAATGAGATGTCCAAAGTGTGGAAATGAAGTAGATCTAAAATCTATGGAATGTGATCGTTGTGGTTTAGCAACACCTAAAACTAAAAGTGGATCACTAAAACCTGATAGAGTAACAGGATCGCTAAAAAAGCCCCAAAAAACTTGGCTACCACCATTTTTGGCAAATCATCCATTAAATAAAATAAAAATCCCACCAGCTTTAGCTATTTTTTTAGTGCTTATCTTACCTCTTTCAGCCACTGCTTATTATTTTTACAATGAATGGGGTATATGTATAAATTGTGCTAGTATAGGTGGAACTTACACTACACAAATACTTATTGAAGATAAACAAGTAAAAGTAGATATAGTTTTTTTTCAATATGGTAATGTTATAACAGGTCAAGTAAGATTTGCTGTTCCTCCAGAAGTAGAAACAGGTGATAAAAACAAAGATATCCCCACTATTTATGTTGAAGAAATTGATAAGCTTACTATTGGTAAAACAGAAGTTTTGTTTGAAACAAAACCCTCAACTAATGCTGCTAGAACTAAATTTTTGGGACAGGTAGAAAATAATGTCTTAAAAGGCAATATCACTATTACAAAACCAGAATTAAACTGTAATAATAAATCTTTTCCTATTTCTATCAAAAAAACCTAGTAGATTTATTTAGCCAACAATCTTAGATATTAGGTAGAATAAACAGCAACTTTTCTTTTAACTAAAAGCCAAACTTGGCTATACAAAATGTTAATAGAAGTGTAATAATATCGCTGTTAACATTATTTCATTAGTCACCAAACTTTATTTAGTTAATAATCAATTTAGTTAGTATTTAATTTTTTTTATTATTGAGAATTTGTTTTCTAATATAAACTATTTTTTGTATCCAAATTAAATATATAGATTATTTGGGTAATATATAAATATTAAAAATATAATTAAGTATATTTATGTCACAAAATATTATCACTACTAGTGTGGTAGGTATCACAGATATAGGCTTAGTTCGTAGTAACAATGAAGATTGTTTATTGATATCAGATCCTTATACTGGACAATACTTAAGCGAGGATTATCAAAATAATTATCCCGTAGAATATAATCGTTTACTAGTAGCTGTTTCTGATGGAATGGGTGGGGCTGAAGGGGGCGAAATTGCTAGTAAGCTTACTACCTATATGATGCAAAGCGAACTTCCTCGTCTTCCTCGTCGGCTCTCTCCTCAAAGTCGTTTAAGTGCAGCAATTGAAGAAGCTAATACCATTGTTAGAGAAGAACGTAAAGCAGATTCGCGTTTACATGCTATGGGAGCAACCATTACAGCCGTACTTATTGAACAAGATGTGGCTTATATTGCTGAAGTGGGAGATTCTCGCGCATACATAATGCGAAACGGTCGCTTAAAACAACTTACTACAGATCAAACAATGATACAGGTAATGCTTGATTCAGGAATGATTACTCCTCAAGCTGCTGCTAATAGTGCTAATCGTAATATTTTGCTTCAATCCATTGGGGGTCAAGAATATTTACAAGTTGCTGTTAATGCTATTGAATTAAAAAGAGATGATTTGTTGCTACTATGCAGTGATGGTCTATCAGGTAAAATATCTACAGAAGATATGACAGATATTATTAATAGTGGTGAATCTCTTAATGTAGTTGCTAGGGAAATGGTAGAGTTAGCTAAAGAGCGAGGAGGAGAAGATAATATTTCTGTGATTTTGGTGCGTTTAACAGGTGAAGGATTAAAGCCTCATTCACAAGAAACATTGTCTAGGGCAATAAAAATTCTTTCTCGTTTTGATCCAGAACAAGAGGCACAACCCAAAGCAAAGTTATTGGCTCGGTCAGCTACTTTTGAAGATTGGGTTCAGGCAGCCGTAGTTGACTATTATGCTCATACTCAGGAACAAAGAGACGCTTTAGAAACACTAACAGAATTTGGTGATTATTTAGTTTGTCGTCGAGGAGATACCCTAACCGTTAGCTTAGAGCCAATGTCAGACACAATTTACTGTTTAGTTTCAGGTTGTTATCGTCTTGAAGTAGAAACTTTAGATAAACGAAAACAAACTATAGCCATAGTTATTGCTCCAACAGATAAACGAGCAGATGAAGAAATACAAATGACAATGGGTATAGAAAAAGGTTTAGGGGTTCTTTGGGTAAAAAGACAATTCTTTATTGGTAGTGTTGGGTTTTTTGGTGAAAATATTACTACTGCTACACTTTGGTGTGAAGATGAAGAAAATGTTTTGCTCCAAGTTCCTCAAAGAATTTATTTAGCTATGGGAAACACTTTAGGAGATAGGTTTTTAACCGCAATTCGTTATAGTTAAACGGTTTTTAACGCAGCAAATAACAGCCACTCAAATAACTACACGCTAACCCACTACCTAATAAACCTACATTAATACAAAAATCAAGTATTGGTTGACCTGTTAAAGCACGATCATCAAGTATTCTTTGTATTGCTAATAGTGAACAAATCAAGCCTGTTAAAAAGATGGTTCCTATTAAACCTACTATATTAGATACAAATACTATAGATAAAAGTCCAGCAACAATTTGAGTTGTTCTAGTTCTACCAAAAGAGAAAAATAAATTGTTTTCTCTTTCTTCAAGCTCTAAGTTTAGTCTTAGTTGTTCAATGGAAGTTTTAATATCTTGACAGCGTAAACAAACATTGTTTATTGGATCAAGGCAATCTGCTTGATGGCAAATGTCACAACGCTGCGGGGTACTTTCACTTTTTATCTTTAACTTCATAGATAGCTATTTTGTCTTAATTTTTTATAATCTTGCAAGTAATAATTTTTTATTTTACCAGAAGAAAAGCTAAACAATTCTATCTTTAATTAACAGAAAGTAAATAGGCAGAAGAACAAACATCATTTTATAAAACTATAAAGAATAAAGAAAATATAATAGAACCATAATAAAACTGATGATATAGTGATAGAATTAAGTATATTTTTTAAAATGAAAAAATAAATAATATTGTAAATCTATATAACTAACTCTATGGTAAGTAAACAATTAGAAGCAGTACTTCAACCAATGAATTATGATGATTTAGAAGCTTGTTGGGCATTGGATCAAAGATGTTTTATTGCTGGAGAGGCTTTTGATCAAGATATGATTGCCTATCTTTTACTTCATGAAAATAAAGTATGTTATAAACTCATTAACGTTTCAGAAGGGTTAATAGGTTTTATCATAGGTGTAATAAAAGAAGAAGGCACAGGGCATATAATTACCTTGGCTATTGCTCCAGAAATGCGCGGACGGGGTTATGGACGTTGGCTTATGGAACGGATCGAAAGCGGTTTTAGACTCCGTAATGTAACTACGCTACATTTAGAAGTGCGAACTACAAATAAGCAAGCCCAACATCTTTATACAAAACTGGGATATTTTATTGTAGAACGAATAAAAGCTTATTATTCTGATGGCGGTGATGCTTTTATGATGGTTAAGTCTATTTTAGATCTTAGCCCAGAGGAATAAAGAAAATAACTTAAGAAAAGAGTTTTGCTTGTGATTAAGAAAAAAACTTTTATATTAGTCAATATTTTTTGGATCTCTTTGCTCACGCTGGCTTTAGCTAATCCATTAGATAGCTTAAGCCCAAAAGAGGCCCGCAAAGTTATTTCTAGCATTGCTGGTTTTGAATTTGATCCAGAACTAGTAAGAATACAATCTATTGACCCACCAAAAAATGTTGGACGTGGTGGAGCAGTAGTTGAAGCACTCTTTACCGCAGCCTTTAGAGTAGAAAAAAAGAGCGTTGGCAAGCATCTGAAATCCGCTTAGGCAATGGACAATGGGAAGATATAGAATTAATCACTACAGCAGTAAAAAATGAAAAAATCAAGCGTACAAAAGAAAAATTAGCACTACTTGACCAAGCGATTAAGGATTATTACCAAAAACAAGGCTATTATCCCCGTGTTCGTGACATAGTAGAGTTGACAGACTTGCTTGTCCCTGCTTATATCAATAGCTCAATTCGTACCGACCTTTGGAATACTTATCTGGTTTATAACTCAGATGGAAAAACTTATGAGTTGAAATCTTTAGGGCCAGATAAAAAACCTTCTAGCGGTGATGAAATTGAGTCAAAGAATTAAAATATATTTGGATTTTATTTGATGAAAAGATTAACCCCTGCACGTGCAGTTACTTTGTTAGAGCAGTTTAAGCAGTGTCCAATTTTAGTTATAGGCGATTTAATGTTAGATGAGTTTTTATGGGGTCGCGCCCGTCGGATTGCTCCAGAAGCCCCAGTGCCAGTAGTAGAAATTGAAAAAGAAACCTTACACATTGGAGGAGCAGGAAACGTTGCTGCTAATCTAGCCGCCCTAGGTGCTAAACCAATGGTTGTTGGTGTTCAAGGCAATGATAGCAATGGCACTAGATTATGTACAGAATTTGAAAATATAGGTATTGATCCTAGTACAATTGTGATTGATTCCTCTCGTCCAACTACAGTAAAAACCCGGATAATTGCCCATTCTCAATATGTTGTCCGAGCAGATCGAGAAAATAAAACGCCTGTAAATGATGAGATTGAAAGCCAATTAATTGATAATTTTTTAAGTTTACTACCTACTGTAAAAGCAGTAATAGTTTCAGATTATGAAAAAGGGGTAATCACTCCTGGATTACTAGGAAAAATACTCCCGCTAGCTATGGAGCAAAATATCCCTGTTTGCATTGATCCAAAACTAAAAAATTTTGAATATTACCATCCAGCAACAGTTGTGACACCAAACCATAATGAAGCAGAATCAGCAGCTAGAATGACTATTAACTCAGAAGAAACATTAAAGTTAGCTGGTCAAGAACTGCGTAGAAAATTACCTAATACTAGCATTTTAATTACTCGTGGAGAAGAAGGAATATCCTTATTTCTTAATGATAATGAAGTAGTGCATGTTCCTACAATTGCACGGGAAGTTTATGATGTTACTGGAGCAGGTGACACGGTTATAGCAACCCTAGCTTTGGGGTTAGCTAGTGGTGCAACAATGCTAGAATCCGCTATTTTGGCTAACTATGCTGCTGGTGTTGTAGTTGGCAAAGTTGGTACTGCAACCGCTTCACCTGAAGAAGTTTTAGCAGAAATAGAGCATTTTTTTAGCACAATAAAACTTTAACCAAAATGGTCGTATCCGCGAGATTCAAGAGGAGTTTGACCATTTTGAGCAATTAACCATTTTGTTAAATCACTAGTAATTACTCCAATTTTAGTTATAGTTAAATTAGGAAAAAGTACTCTTAACTCTTTGATTTGACTAGCTTTTTCGGCTGGCACAGTAAATAATAATTCGTAATCCTCCCCACCATTTAGAGCTTGATCCATTCTTGCACTATCAAAAAGAGGTAAAAGCGCAGAATCAATTATTGCTCCAACCCGACTTTCCTTACAAATATGTCCAAGGTCTGAAGATAGACCATCAGAAATATCAATCATTGCTGTAATTAATTGATTTTTAACTAGTTGGCTAGCTAAGTCTAGTCTTGGCTCTGCTTTAAGTTGTGCTAGTAAAGCTGACTTTTCTATTTCTGTTAAACTCTTGTCTGTAAGACGTTTTCCTTTTGAAGTAATTCTAGTCCTAACGCTGCTCCGCCTAATTTTCCTGATATATAAATTTCATCCCCTGGTTTTGCTCCACTTCGCATAACTGCTTGATTAACAAGAGACTCTCCAAGGATTGTTAAATTAAGGAAAAGCTTGTTTACTGATCCACTAGTATCACCACCTATTAAACTTACCTTATATTTTTTAGCTAGCTCAAACATTCCCGAAAGTAAATCTATTAGAAATTCGTCTGATAAAGTTTTGGGCCGCGCAATACTAAGCAAAAAATACTTAGCCTCACCTCCCATTGCAGCTATATCGCTTAAGTTAACAGCTAAAGCTTTATAGCCTAATAAATTGGCTGGAGTATATTCTAATTTAAAGTGAATATCTTCTATTAATAAGTCTGTACTAATTAAATTTTGATAATTCTTAGGAGTTGTAAAGATTGCAGCATCATCCCCAATTCCAGCTATTAAATCTGCTGGCTTATCAGATATTTGATTGCGCAAGTAGTCAATAAATTCAAATTCCTTTTTCACGCAAATTTTCTTAAAGCTTCTAGTCCAGCAGCAATTGTTTCTACTGAAACAGAATAGGAAAAGCGCAAATGTCCCTCACCGTCAGGGCCAAAAACATTTCCCGGTACAGTAGCAATTTTAGCTTCTGAAAGTAGCATTGCCGCTACTTCACGACTACTTTTACCAAATCTTTTAATGCTAGGAAAAGCATAAAAAGCCCCGCCAGGCATTGCACAATCAAAACCTAGCTCATTTAGACCATTTACTAACAGATCACGTCTTTGGCGATAAATTGCTAAATTTTCTTCTATAAAGCCTGATACTTGCGTGATTGCTGCTAGACCTGCCCATTGTGTTGGGGTGCTAACACCATTGGTTGAGTAAAGTACAGACTGCTTCATTGCAGTAATAAAAGGCTCTGGAGCAACTGTATAACCTAATCTCCAACCTGTCATTGCATAGGACTTTGAAAAGGTAAAACAAGAAAGAGTTCGTCTATACATTTCTGGAAAAGAAGCTATAGAAATATGTTCTTGGTCATAAACAATATCTTCATAAGCTTCATCAGAAATAACTAATAAATTATGTGTTTGAACAAAGTTAGCAATTTCTTGCATTTGCTCTTTATTAAAAACAATACCTGTTGGATTTTGGGGAGAGGATAAGCAAAGCAAACGAGTTTTACTAGTTAAATGGGCTTTAAGCGTTGCGCTAATACCTTCTTTAATAGCTTTTAAGGTGTTGACTAAAACTGTTTTACCACCAGTCATTGAGATTAAATCTTTTGTAGGTGTCCAATAAGGAGAAAAAAGCAAAACTTCATCCTCAGGGTCAAGAACTGCTTGGAATGCTGCAAATAGTCCATGCATCCACCTGCAACCACAATTACATGACTAGATTCTGCTGGGATCTTATTTTTTTTATTTAATTTAGCAGTTAATGCTGCTAAAAGTTCAGGAATACCACTAGAAGGAGCATAGCGGGTTTTATTGTCTGCTAGAGCTTGTGAACAGGCATCTTTAATAATTTGCGGGGTATTAGGGAAAGGTTCACCACCTTCAAATTGAAATATTTGATGACCTTCTCGTTTCATTGCTAAAATTTTGTTACGAATAATAACAATTTCAGAAAATCCAACATCGCTAAATCGCTCTGCAATAGAAAATGAAGTAACAGCAGACACTAAAGCCTCCTATGTAACACAACAAAATTTAATATTTTTTACAAAAGACCAATTATAGGAAAAGATAATTTAGCTGTAAATTATGTCTGACTTTTTCCTAGATTTAATAAATATAAAGTCTTTCTCCAAAATAGGTTGATTTGATAAAGGATTAAAGGCAAAATTAGCGTTTTCCTCGCACTAGCGAACCAACATTATTTAATTACCAGTTTTAATTTTAAGTTTGTAAGGAGGCAGTACCAATTAGAAAACCAAAATCTTGGTAGGTACTGAATGAAGGCGGATGAACCCAACTATAGATGCACTAGAAAAAAAAGGTATGCGCACTGTGCCAAGCTTTGGCCCTGGGGATACTATTAGAGTACATGTAAGAATTAAAGAAGGTGATAAAGAACGCCTTCAAGTTTATGAAGGTGTAGTAATAGCCCGTAAACATGGTGGTATTAGAGAAACTGTAACTGTACGTAAAATTAGCTTTGGCGTTGGTGTAGAAAGAATCTTCCCACTACATGCAACTATCATTGATCATATTGATGTTATTAGACTTGGTAAAGTACGCCGTGCTAAATTATACTACTTGCGCGAGTTACGAGGTAAAGCTGCTCGTATTCGTGAACTTGATACCCGCACAGAAAAAGGTGCTAGAGCCGCTAAAGCTGCTAAATCATCCTAGTGTTAAACACTTGGGTGTAAAACCGAGATCTAAAAGACTAGACATAAAAAATTGTTTTTAGTAAGCAGTTTTTTGTGTCTGTCTCTTTTATGCTTAGTTAATTGCTTCTAAATCTCTTTCCTAGTATTTCTTACTCTACCTCCTGGACAAATCACGCTAAGAAGAACTTACAGCAAATTATAGCTGTGTTATGCTTATAATTTGGCTTAAGTAGTAAATTTTTAACCTATCAACCTTTCAGTAAAAGAAGTATTTAGTAATGAGTAGCAAAATAGATAATTTATCAGAATGGATTTTAGTAAAACGTTCCAGAGTACATAATCTTAAAAATGTTTCTGTAGATATTAAATTAAACAAACTAACTGTTGTAACAGGGGTTTCAGGCTCAGGAAAGACTTCTTTAGCCTTTGATACTATTTATGCCGAAGGTCAACGCCGTTACGTAGAATCACTATCAGCTTATGCTCGTCAATTTTTAGAAAGAATGGATAAACCAGATGTTGATGAGGTAATAGGTATTTGTCCAGCCATAGCTATTAGTCAAAAAAATAGTTCTCGTAACCCTAGATCAACCGTTGCTACTCAAACGGAAATTTTTGATTATTTAAGGTTACTTTTTGCCAGAATAGGTAAATCTTATTGTCATTTATGTGGTCAGTTAGTTAAACGTGATACTCCAGAAAGTATTGCTGATGAAATACTTAGCTTGCCTGAAGGTACACGCTTTTTTATAGGTTTTCCTGCTGTAAGTGAAACAGAAACTAGTAAATCTACTAAGAAAAAAGATCAAGCTAGACACCTGCAAGCCCAACTAATGAGCTTAATGCAGCAAGGCTTTACACGTCTTTATCATCAAGGCCAAATTATTGAGCTTCAAACACCTGATAGCTTTACAGGCGATAGTTTAACAGATGTTTGTGTTTTAGTTGATCGCCTTGCTATAAAGGCTGACATTAGACAACGGCTAATTGATTCTATAGAAACTTGTTACCAATCTGGTAATGGTCAAACAAAAATTTATACTTTAGCAAATCAAAACTTGCCAGAAAAAGAGTTTTACTTTAGTGAAAAATATGCCTGCAAAACTTGTAATGTAATTTACCCTGTACCTGAACCTAGGTTATTTTCATTTAATAACCATTATGGTGCTTGTTCTACTTGTCAGGGTTTTGGTAATACTATAGGAATAGATTTAGATTTAATAATTCCTAATCGTCAGCTTAGTTTATTGGCTGGAGCCATTGATCCTTGGACTAAAGCTCAATTTGATTGGGCTTTAGATGAAATGAAAGAATACTGTGAAAAAGCACAAATTCCACAAAATATTGCTTTTCAAGACCTAAGCCCTCAACACCAGCAATTAATTATCCAAGGTGATAGCAAAGCAAAATGGATGGGTGTTAAAGGTTTTTTTGATTGGTTAGAGACTAAAAAATATAAATTACATATCCGGGTGCTTTTAAGCAAGTATCGTGGTTATACTACTTGTTATGATTGTGGAGGCGGACGACTACGCCAGGAAGCGCGCAATATCAAAATAGCTGACTATAGCTTGTCTCAAGTGCTAGCTTTTAATGTTAGCCAGGCTGCTAAATTTTTTGACACACTTTTTTTAACAGAAACAGAATTAGCTATTGCAGATCGCTTGTTACTTGAAATAAAACGTCGTTTGCATTTTCTCTTGGATGTTGGACTAGATTATTTAACATTAGATAGATTAGCTAGTACATTATCAGGTGGAGAATCTCAAAGAATCCAGCTAGCTACTAATTTAGGAGCTAGTTTAGTTGGCGCACTTTATGTTTTAGATGAACCTAGTATTGGGTTACATCCACGCGACAATCAACGCTTAATCAATATCTTAAAAAATCTTCGTGATATTGGTAATACGGTTTTAGTTGTAGAACATGAAACAGCAATGATTAAATCGGCTGATTATGTGGTAGATGTTGGACTTGGAGCAGGGGAATTTGGAGGCGAAATTGTTTTTCAAGGCACTTTTAATCAGCTACTAAAACAAGAAAATTCATTAACTGCTAAATATCTACGTTCAGAGCTAGAAGTTAAAACTCCAAAGCTACGTCGTCCAATAGGTGAAAAATACTTACATATTTTTGGAGCTAAAGAACATAACTTAAAAAATATTGATGTAAAAATTCCTCTTGGTGTAATGACTTGTATTACTGGAGTTTCTGGATCTGGTAAATCTACGCTAGTGCATGATGTAATTTATGCAAATCTAAAAAAACAACGTGGTGAATGGCAAGAAAAAGTTGGTAATTGTCGTCAAATAGATGG
Source organism: Blastocatellia bacterium (assembly GCA_016713405.1). NCBI lineage: Bacteria > Pseudomonadati > Acidobacteriota > Blastocatellia > Blastocatellia bacterium. Next base: position 13,910 of record JADJPF010000014.1, on the reverse strand, counting down.
TAGTAAACATTTAGCAGAAATTATTTTAGTTGATCAATCTCCAATTGGTCGGACTCCAAGGTCAAATCCTGTTACTTATATTAAGGTTTATGATGTAATCCGAGAAGTTTTTGCTAGCACTAAAGAAGCTAAATCACGTGGTTATGATGCTAGCCATTTTAGTTTTAATGTTCCTGGTGGACGCTGCGAAACTTGCCAAGGAGATGGGACAATTACGGTAGAAATGCAGTTTTTAGCTGATGTTGAACTTGTTTGCGAAGAATGCAAAGGAACTCGTTTTAAGGCTAGTTTATTAGAGGTTAAATACCGTAACCGTAATATTCATGAGGTTTTACGCTTAACGGTTAGGGAAGCAATGAGCTTTTTTGCTAGTGTCCCAAGAATTACTAACCGATTAAAAGTATTAGATGATGTTGGACTAGGTTATCTACGATTAGGACAATCTGCTACTACATTATCAGGTGGTGAAGCACAGAGAGTAAAACTAGCTTCATATCTAGCCAAACGGACAAGTGAGCGAACTTTATTTATTTTTGATGAGCCGACTACAGGACTACATTTTGATGATATTAATAAGTTGTTGATGTCTTTTCGTCGCTTGATAGATGCTGGGGCTACAATTGTAATTATTGAGCATAATTTAGATGTTATAAAAACGGCTGATTGGGTAATTGATCTAGGCCCTGAAGGTGGGGATGAAGGAGGCTATGTGGTTGCTACTGGCCGACCAGAAGAAATTATTGAAAGTGTCAATTCTTACACAGGCAAATTTCTGCATGAGCATTTATCAGGAGTTTTGCAAGAAGCTTAAAACGTCAGGTTGATTAGATTTGCCAGCTAAAAAAAATTTTTCTAGTAAAGAACTGTAGCCCGCAAAGTTTCACTTAAAGAAAGTTGTGGGCGGAAGTGAAAGTCTTTTTGAAAACGTGTTCCATCAATAATACAAGGATACATTAAATATTCGACTTGGGGAGCAGGTAGCGGCCCAATTCCTAATGACCACAAGGCTTGCAAGGCTGAATAACCTACAACATGAAGCACTGGTATTGGCATGCCTCCAACAATATTAATAAGTTCTGTTAAGGGAAGTTCACCTGGGCCAACTATATTATAAATTCCACTATGGTTATATCTTAAACAAGCATTTATTGCCCTTGCCATATCAATTTCATGAATTACTTGCATCATTGGATCAAAACCTAATGGAATAGGTATATACTTTAAGCGTAAGTAGCTAGTAAGATTATTATGTACATGCGAGCCAATAATATGACATGGGCGAAGTATAATTGTTGAAATTTGGGGGTTTTTATACATCCAGGAACGGCAATAAGAATCAAATTCTACTTTATCGCTAATTTCTGAATAACGTTGGGTAACTTTCAATGGGAAATCTTCCGTTATATAAACTGGATTGTTGGGATCTGCTCCATAGACTGTAGCACTAGAAAGCAGAACAACCTTTTTAACCTCATAACGTTCACAATCTTCTAGTAATTTCATTGTACCAACAACATTTATATGATGGCGTTGTTTGATAGGTAGGCGAGGATTGTCATTAACTGCCATATGAATAACGCAATCAACTTGACGGCGGCGAAAAATATCTTCTAGTTTGTTTTTAGTAATGTCTAGGCGATGAAATTCTATTTGTCGGCCTTTAACCGGACGTAAATCTCTAAGTCCTACGCCAACAATATCCCAATTTTTAGGAATCATTTCAGCAACTTGATTAGCTAAACCGCCAGAAATACCAGTAATTAAAACCTTTTTACGCAGCATAAAAATTTTTTGCCCTCATAAAAATATTACCAAAAAATGTGTTTACGTTTGGATAAACCATAGGAAATATTTTCTAAAATCTTAGCTTTTACTATATCAACTTTCTTTTGTACAACAGAGTCAGTTTCATTTCCATCACCTTCAAAATAAAGAGGGTCGCCAAAATAAATGCGGTATTTGGTTGGAAATGGCACAAATCCAAGCAGTCCTAGCCAAGGAAAAGTAGGTGTAATAGGAAAATAAGGTAGTCCTAAAAGTTTTGCTAGAGGTTTAGCGTCATAAAAAGATGGCATCTGCTCTTCGCCTCCAATGATGCTTATAGGGACTATTGGAGTATTAGTTTTTAGTGCTATTCGCATAAAACCTAAGCCAAAATCTACTAAAGTATAACGATCATACCAAAGCTTTCCAGAACCTTTAGCCCCTTCAGGAAATACCAGTACACATTCATCATTTTCTAGTAATTTAACACAGTTTTGAGGGTCGCCTAAAATTTGACCATGACGGGCCACAAAAGTGCTAACCAAAGGCATAGTTCCAAACCAACGTTCAATCATTGTTCTAACAAGTCTTGGAGGATCAGCATCCATAAGCATTGCAGCAGCAATATTTAGGCCATCCATTGGCATTTGTCCGCTATGATTACCAATTAATAAAACCCGTCCTGAAGGAACTTTGTCAATACCAAAAACTTCTGTACGCCAATAATAGCGGTAAAGCCAAACACAAAGTTGTAAGCCATATTGAGCCATTTCTGGATGAAAGCCCCAAGCATCATAATTGTATTCATTTAATGGTGTGGGTACACGTTTTAATCTGCGTTTAATCTCTTTATCTACACTAGCATCAAGTTGAGAACCTATAAGACGCAATGCCATATTAAGCATAGTGGTTTCTCCATATTTTAACTTGGTTTTAACTTGGTAATAATTTGCTAGGCTACTATCAAACATACTTTATAAGCAATAGGATTTAGGAAAAATTTTCTATTAATTTAATAAAATAAATTTTAAGTGATCTTAAGCGTTTTTCTTGCAGGCAAATCTTTAAGAGATTAAGCTAAAATAATATAGATAAAGGTTTTTTAAGGAGCAATATTTATGTCTAATATATCTAATCAAGGATCACGAGAAGAAAAACGTGCAAAATTAAAAGTTATTGGTGATGTTTTAGCTAAATATACTCATGAAGGCGAACTTTATGAGCAACTAGCTGATAATAAAGTATTTTGTTACTCCTGTGGTCATCGTTGCCGTATTGCAGATGGTTTAGCAGGTGTTTGCAAGGTACGTTTTAATGAAGGTGGCAAATTATATGTTCCCTGGGGATATGTTGCAGGGCTTCAATGTGATCCAACAGAAAAAAACCTTTTTTTTCATGCTATGCCCGCTACAGATGCCTTAAGCTTTGGTATGCTGGGATGTGACCTACATTGTGATTACTGTCAAAATTGGATTACATCACAAGTCCTACGTGACCCTAATGCTGTAGCTCCTGCTAAAACAATTTCTGCTGAACAAATGCTAGATATGGCTGAAAGGGAAGGCGTTTCTACTGTGACTTCTACTTATAATGAGCCTTTAATTACTAGTGAATGGGCAGTCTCTATTTTTAAGCAAGCTAAAGAAAGAGGTTTTTTGACAGCATATGTTTCTAATGGAAATGGTACGCCAGAAGTTTTAGATTATTTACAACCTTGGGTAGACCTTTACAAAGTAGACTTAAAAAGCTTTCGGGATAAAAATTATAGGGAACTAGGAGGATTACTAGTTAATGTGCTAGAAACTATTCAAGGCTTAAAGGCTAGAGGGTTTTGGCTAGAAATTGTTACTTTAGTAATACCTGACTTTAATGACTCTCAAGAAGAGCTACAAGAAATGGCAGAATTCCTAGTTTCTGTAGATCCTTTTATTCCTGGCATTTAACAGCTTTTCATAGCGATTACAAAATGCTTGACAAGGAAAATACTAATATAAAAACACTAATTAAAGCAGCAGAAACAGGAAGAAAAGTTGGGCTAAAATATGTTTATATTGGTAATGTTGCGGGTCGTGTCGGAGGATGGGAAAATACTTGGTGTCATAATTGTAATGAACTACTGATTGAACGATATGCTTATCATATTAAGCAATTTTCTTTACAAAATGGTAAATGTCCAAAGTGTCAGACCATCATTCCTGGGCGGTTGTCATCCCCACGGTTTCCGCTAGATTATAAAATTAGCAAAACTAATGGTTGGGTAAGAGCTTTAAGATTTTAACTGCTCTATTTTTAATTAGTTATTCTTAAGTTGGATATATGGGCTTTCAACCCTACGTATAATTAATTTAGATAAAGAGTTTCTTCTTCCAAAGCAGTAGCAATGATTTCTTGGCCTTAGTGCGTGTTACACCTGAAGCTAAAGATCGTTCAACAATTTGTTGAATTGTTAAAGTTGTTCGGGCTTCAATTAAAACTAGGTAATCTAACCTGTCAATATCAACTAAAGAAACTCCGTTAGCAGCAGGTAAACAAAGCAAGTAAACTTTCTTTTTTGCTCAACTTTAGGTAAATTTTCTAGTCGTGGAGCATCATCACACAAAACCATTGCAGGCATTAAACTTACTTCAAAAAGATATTTTTCTACTGCTTGAATTGTTTCTACTGTATTTGCTTGAAATGCACCTACATCAGCACCAGGAATTAAACGGACACGTAAGTTTTCATTTAATTTTTCTGGAAGTGCTGGTATACGAATTTTATTAGTTAACTCTCGTCTGCAACGAGCCATTAATGTTTCTAGTCTTAAAACATCATTTAGTTGTGGTGTAGTTAATTCACCTTTAGCAAAAGCATTTGACAGATATTCAGCGAAAGCTAAAGCCATTGATTTACGGTCTTGGATAAATTGATGAAATATTTTGCTAGAAAAAAAGTTTTCTAAAAAAGATAGTCGCCTCGTTTCTGATAAAACTAATGTGGCAGAAACCTTAAATTCTTCTACTAGTGTGCGCATTGTCCTAAGTCTTCGCAGCGGGTCATGGTTCCAAGCTCTAGGATCAATGGCTAGTAGTTGTTTTTTTTCTTGCTCGCTTAAATTTAGGTCAGCTAAAGCTTGTTCAGGGTTTTGATAAACAGAGTTAACAAAAGCTGGATCAAAAAGCATTCTTACTACTAGGTGTTGTAATGTATGATAACTCATTATTTTGCTATTAGTTGGAAAAGATCCTTTCTTTGAATAGGAAATAATTGATTAAGTTTAGCAAAATTATCTGAGCACTCTTCAGCTTTGTTATGTTCACATTCATAAACAATTGCTTTTAGGTTTGGAGCGCGGGAAACAACATGCTCTAAGATTTCCCAGGTTGCTTGGATAGGCTCAGGGCTATGATCATCATTTATATATGAATAACCGCTAGTTTCTGTAAATGTTCCGCCTGCTAAGATGGAGTTCAATTACTCGTTCAAATGGGTAGTTGTCAAAGCCTGTTAATGGGCTAAGACCTCGGCTATGTTGGAAAATTGCTAAATGAGCGCAATCTAGCAGTAGTCCACAGTCAGCACGCTCGGCCATTTCAGCAAAATATTCTAAAATGTGCATTTCTGCCTAAGTAGACAACCGCAGGTGGATTTTCTGGCAAGCAACAAAGCTGTGATTGATTTTGAATTTTTGGATGTTATCAACTGACTCTAAGACTGAGTCCATACATAAAATCGGGGGCATTAGCATTTGATGTCCGCGCTCACGTGAGCCAAAATGCCAGCGTCCAGCATCTCCACAAAGCCAAACAGCATTTATTTCTTTAGCCATTTCTATTGTAGAAACTAGCCAATTCTCGGTTAAATCAGCTTTTTCTTCAATATTAATATCTAAGAAATGATAAGTTGTTGGTAATGCTAAATTTACCCAACGTCGGACATGTTCATCTAATCCACGATCTAAGTCGCCACCATATTCAAAAAATGTATTAAGGTAGGGTAATTTTCCTGTAACCAACAAGCATCAATTCCTTTTGTTGCAGAAGCAAACTCTCCAGAAATACCAACACCTAGACGAGGAATTTTAGCTATTTTATCAAAGAATTTACTCATAAAAATTTCCAAACATAAAACGTGATTTTCTTGGACAGCTATTTTTTTATTAAAAGTCGTGTTAATTTCCTGGCAGATAATTTTAAGGAGCAAGCCAAAAGACAAATGCGACGCTTATTATTGTTTCTGCCAATTATGATATTTGCTGTTATGTTAAATACAAGTAATTTTAGTTGTTATATGGCTTCTAAAAAAGCAGAACCTACTGAAACGAATATTATAGATGTACACGCTCATATAGGTGAATTTAAGGGGTATGACTTAAGTTTAGTAACTTTACTAAAAGAAATAAAAGAAAACAAAATCCAGTATGCTTTTATTTCTAATATTGATGGTGCTTCAATTAGCGGTGTAACTGCTGATTCAGACGAAGTAACAGCAAATGAAGCATCTTTTCAGGCTGCTAAAGCTAATCCAAAGTTAAAACCATTATTTTGGGCAAAACCTGGGGCTAAAATGTCTAGTGCAGAGACAGCAGAAAAGTTTTTAAGAGATAAAAATTTTTGTGGAATAAAATTTCACCCAGATTTTAATAATTTTTCTGCTAATGCTCCTGAAATAATGCCCTATTTAGCTTTATGTGAAAAATATAAAGTGCCAGCACTTTTTCATTGTGGAGGGTCAAGCCGTTCTAATGCTAGTGTAATTTATGAGGCTGCAAAAAAATTTCCTACTGTGCCTGTTGTCCTCTATCATATGGGCTTTAATACTTCACATCAGGAAGCAATTGTAGTAGCGGAGCAAGCTAAAAACAAAAAAGATGCGCTAATTTATTTAGAAACTTCTCATGTTTCACCTGAAACAGTTCTTAGAGCTATAAAAACGGTTGGTGCAGATCGTGTAGTGTTTGGAACAGATGCAACTTATTATGGAGAAGGACACTATCAACAATACTTAGATACTTTACAAACAATAAAAAAAGAGTGTTTCAAGCGAAGAATTTCAACAATTTATACATAATAATGCTGTAAGTATTTTTAATATTACAGAAGATAAAACAAATCAAGGAAACAAAAATGAGCCAGCCAAACCCAAAGATAGCAACACCAAACCCAACTAAAGCTAAGCCAAAACCAGAAAGAGTTGAAACCTTAAGACTTAGTAGCAAATTAACAGTTAATGTTGTTTATGAAGACCGTTATATAATGGCAATAAATAAACCTGCAAATTATTTAATTGCTCCTGTTAGTTGGGAACAAACTAGCCGCAATCTAATGTTAATGCTTAGAGAAGGCATAGAAATGGGCGCACCTTGGGCGCGTCGGCGTGTATTAAAATTTATTACTAATATACATCGTTTAGATGCTGATACTAGTGGAGTACTGCTTTTAGCCAAAAATCGCTTAGCTTTAAGCAAAATGACAGATCTATTTGAAAGACGACAAATTAGCAAAACCTATCTAGCACTTGTAAAAGGTGTTGCTCCAAGTAAAGAGTTTTCCTCAACAGAATCAATTGCAGAGCATCCAAAAATAGCTGGTCTTATGATTGTAGATAAAAGAAATGGTCGGGAGTCTGTAACAAACTTTAGTGTAGTTACCCAGTTTGAAAAGTATGCTCTACTTAAGGCTATGCCAATTACAGGACGGACTCACCAAATACGACTACATTTAGCTTCTCTTGGCTTGCCAGTAGTAAACGACTCTATTTATAGCAATTTAGATACAGCTAACAATAAGTTAAGCTTGCCAACAGAGCCTTTAATATCATCATTACCAATAGAAAGACTAGCGTTAAGATGTTTATGAATTAAGATTTAAGCATCCTCTTTACAGAAAAAGTGTTTATTCAAGCACCACTACCTAGGGATTTTGAACAGACAATAAAAATTTTGCAAAAAGCTTCTATTAATATTTAGGAAAAAATTAAAATTTTGTAGCAATAAACATAATTAAATAGTTTAAGAAATAATAAGTATTTTTTAGCAGTTGGTACTAGACAACAAAAGGAAAACTATCTTACCATCAAAAAAATAGTAATATTTAGGTGTAAAAAAATGGCAAGAAAAAAAGTATTCCAAAAACCTAAGTCATCAACTCAAACAGATATTAAATCCCAACCAGAAACAGACTTTTTAATAAAATCTGATGATAGTTTATCTCCAGAAAGATTTGATGAAATTGTTGCAGGAGTATTTTCATCTAAGCGGCACACAGGACAATTTAGCGATAGACTTAAAACAGCGGAAATAGAGCTACTTCAAAGACCTAATTTTGAGGAAGATAAATCTTTATTGCAGAACTTGAAAAACACCAACTACAGATGAGCCAAATAAAATAGATGAAACGAATGAATTAGATGAAGTAAATAAAGTAAGTAAAACAAATAAAGTAGATAAAACAAATAAAGTAGATAAAGTAGAAGACAATAAATGGGCAGATTGTTTAGTACAAGATATTGATGCTGATTTTGATACATCAGATGATATTATGCAATGGCCCCTAGATTATGACGAGAAGAACGAGAATTTCTAAGTTATTGTCTTTCTCATTTATTAAAAATAAACAAGTTTGTTTCTGACTATAATGCCAGAATATTTACTTAAGGGTTATTTATGTCTGATTCTCTTATATCGGCTTTACTAGCAAGACTAGGATTTTTAGTAGTAGAGTATTTAGCAGAAGATAGCTTTCAATTAATAGGTAATAGTCCAGGTTGGTATCAAGAATTTTGTGGAAAAGTTTTTCTTGTTCCCAAGAATTTCACCTTACACAAACCTTTTCCATTTATTGAAGTTTTCCTTTTGATGCTCAAGAATTTTGGGAGCAAAAAAGTAATGATAAGTTAAACTCTGGCCCCTGGACAGAAACAGACCTAAATGCTAAAGAATACCACCTCCAAGCCACTGCACTTTTAGTTAATAATAAAAAAATTATCTTAATAGAAAACATTAGCTATACCTATCAAGAAAACAAGCCTTACTCCAACAACTAAGAGAAAATAGCCTAAATCATGACCAAATAGTTAAAAAATACGTGCTGAATTTGCTACCAGTAATAGCTTAGAGCAAAATACTGCTTTAATTGGAGGCAAATTAAAATGATCGCTACCAAATAGAGTTAATTTTAGGAAAAGGAGGTCTTGGAATAGTTTACCTAGCAAATTGATTTAGAAACTAATACAAATGTAGCAGTAAAAATGCTATTAGAAGATGCCGAAGACATTTCTCATACACAAAAATGTTTGAACGAGAAATGAAAGTTCTAAAACGAGTAAAACATCCTAATGTAGTAGGAATTTTAGATTCAGGTCTTACAGCAAATAGGGAGACCTTTTTTTATAATGGATTATGTTAAGGGTAAATCCCTTAGTGATTTAATAGAAGAAGAGCGTATTTGGTCAGTTGAACGAATTTTTAATTTATTAAAATATGTTTGCCCTGCCTTAAATGCGATTCACCAAGAGGGCATTATCCATCGAGACTTAAAACCAGCAAATATAATGATTAAAGAAGAAAATGGAGAGGAAATAGCTGTTATCTTAGACCTAGGTATTGCTAAAATTGTTGCTGGGGTCCTAAAGATAGTGCTATGACGCAACTTACTAAAACTGGGATGATTGTTGGCACTATCCAGTATCTTGCCCTGAACAATGCTTAGGTAAGTTACTAGATTTACGCACGGATATTTGTGCCCTAGGAATTATGGTTTATGAATTGTTAACAGGAATGTTACCTTACGAGTCGGATAATGTTCAAGGATGGTTATTTGAACATTTGCGGACTATACCAGAGCCTTTAAGTTTTTATAATCCAATGATTTCGTCTGAAGTTGATAAAGTTGTATTGTGGGCATTAGAAAAAAGGCCAGAAGATCGCCCACAAACAACTTTTTGAGTTTTTAGATAGATTTGCCCAAGCAGTGGGAAAATAAATAATTAGGCATAAATACCACGTAGTCTAATTTCGTGCTACTCTGTCAATTGCTCGCATATAGGCTGCTGTGCGAGTATCAACCTTATGATTTTCTGAAAAACTTAGCATTTCTTGAAAAACTCTTTAACATTTTATGTTTAATGTTGTCCAAAAATTTCTTCTTTCTTCCAAAAAAATCCCATACGATTTTGTACCCATTCTAAATGGCGTGCAATTGCTCCACCAGCATTAGCTAATAGGTCAGGAATAACAAATGTTCCTTTTTCATAAAGTATTGATCCGCTTGGGATGTAGTCGAACCATCCGCCGCTTCACATAAAATCTTACATTTTACATTGATAGCATTTTGGCTAGTGATTTGTTCATGCAATGCAGTAGGAATTAATACATCACAATCAATTGTAAGTAGTTCATTAGTTGTAATTTGTTCTGCTAATTCATAGGTCTTAAAGGTTTTATGTTGTGCAAAATGCTCTAAAACTTCAGGAATATTTAACCCTTCAGCTTTATAAATGCCACCATCAACATCAGAAATGGCTACTATTTTATAACCTGCCTCATATAGTAATTGTGCTGTGCTACTGCCACGCCGACCGGGCCTCTTGAATAGCAATTTTGGTTTCTGTTGGTGCAAGGTTAAATTCTTTAATGCCTCTTCAATTAAAAATAATACTCCATAACCTGTAGCGGTATTACCTGCAGGTGATCCCCCATTTCAACAGGCTTACCTGTAACTATTGCTGTAACATTATGACGAGCGTGCATTGAATAAGTATCCATTATCCAAGCCATTATTTGCTCATTAGTGTTGATGTCCGGAGTAATAATATCTCCTTCTGGGCCTAAAACATCCAACATATCAGCCGTATAACGCCTAGTAATTCTTTCGATTTCAAGGGTTGTAAATATTTTGATTACATACAACTCCGCCCTGTGAACCGCCAAAAGGAATATCTACTAAAGCGCATTTATAGGTACTCCAGGGTGCTCCAGCACGCATTTCATCTAGGTAATATTTGGGCCAAAGCGCAGTCCACCTGGAGCGTTCCACGAGCTAAATTATATTGGACACGATAGGCGGCAAATATTTCTGTGTCACCATTGATGCGCTGGATTGGCAAATAGACGCAGACTTCCTGGCTAGGAGTACGTAGAATTTTATATAAATTAGGCTCTAGGTTAAGTAATTCTGCGGCACGGTCAAAGCGTGCCATTGTTGATCCGGAAAGGGCTATATTCGTCATAAGTTTGGGGTAAATAGGACATTAGCAAGTCTCCAAAATTTTGATAATGCAGAAAATATAACATTTTATTGAAAAAGAAAGTGTTAAAGTAAAATTTTAGTAATAAAACTCACCAAAGAAAACTCTTAGATGGAAAGAATAATATGTGTAGAATGCTTATCAAGCAAGACAAAGAAAAGCGGGCATCTAAATAAAATCTTCTGCCTTTAAAAAATAAATTAAAACTAGATAAAATACGGCGGGTTAAATACGGGATGTTATTTTAGGTAAATTAGAAATAATGACATTTTTCTAATACTTTAGGTGCTTAGAAAACCCACCTAACTATTTACAAGCTTGAGGTGGGTTTTCTATTAATCCTTTAGAATCTATGTTTTATAACATTAGTTCTTTTCTTTAGTTGTTGAACCACTTTCCATATTTTTAAGTATTATCTCAGCATAGACTTCATCTGTCCCAATATCTTCATTAAGAAGTCCCATTGGTACTTGCCTAGTGAAAGCAATTGGTTCTATGGCAGATGGTGTAGCATCTGGGAAAAAACAGAACTATAGGAAAAAGAAAATCATCTGGATTTAACCACCAACCAAGGTCTTCACCCCATACTTTACAATCAACTTTATAACGTAGACCTTTTTCCATTAAGAACTTTTCTAAAGGTGTAAAACGTATTTCACCCGTTACATCTACTTTTGCATTGTTGCTGTGTAGGTTTAATTGCATTGTAAGTCTTGCATTAGTTATGGTAGCCATAATTTTCTCCTTTCAAAAACCAATAACAGACTTAGGGTATAACTAAAAACAATTATACCTTTTACTTAAAACTACTACTACTTGCGAAATTTTTACGTCAAAATCCTACTAGACTGTGAAATATTAACCATTTAGTAGCTGTAAAAGTACTAAAGTTAAAAGAACAAGTAGATAGCATTAAGACTAGCAAGCTATACCCATTTAACTTGTTATTGTTATCGTTGCCGGTAAGTTAGAAGATTCTAGAGAAATAAAATATAGAAGATGTAAAACTGCTAAATTATCAATTTCTTATTCCATTTATAAGTTATTTTTAGATACTTTATGTGTTCGAAAATTTCTAGTTACCTAAAATTGTTTTTCTATCTATTTTTAGCAGTCCATTGCTAGTAGCAAAGTAAACATTTTTTCATTGCTAACAATAGCAGGACATTGTTAGAGGGTAAAGCTGAGAAAATTTGTGCCAAATTTTACTTTTTTAGATTCAATAAAAAATCCCATCTCCTAAACTGCCTCACGTATAAATATTGGCTATCTGCATACATAGCATTAGGGTTAACATCAAATTTACTCATTTCAGGAGAAAATTAATTAGCTCTCCTTGCAGGAGTAAGCGCATCTACTTCCACCGCCATTTGTTCCAATATAAAGAGTTCCATTGACTGCTAGCAATGCGTTAATCCAGTTATGAGAAAGTTTAGAATTATTAATTGTTAAACTTCTAATTACTTCGTAATCCCTCCATTTCAATAAGTCCGCCTAAACTACCAACAAATAAACGATTATTAACAAACGCACTAGTGTAAAGATAATTATTTGGTAAAGAAATAGGCTACGAGCAATATTTCCTTGTAGTAGAAGTTAATCCCCTACCAGTGGCAAGGCAGTTGAAGGAGGCTCGTTATTGGGTCATTGTCTGAGCTAGAAACCGTTAAGACGAGCACTCATATTAGAGTTAATACCAGTACGCTCATCTAAGGTTTTATATTGTAATTGATTGTCAAAAACGGAAGTCCTGTGGAAGTGGCAACTAACATTTTTGATGTAAGTGATTCAGGGAAACAAAATTAATTTCTCTTGATGGTGCTATTCTTGTAAATGTGATTGGCTGCATTTGTTTCTAGGTCAAAAATATCAATTCCTTGGTCAAAGTAACCAATCCATAACCTTCCACCTCATCGCAAGCCATTGTGCTTATATGGTCGGCTGTTAATGGCGAGAGTGTAATTGTGCCGAATCGGTCAAATTCTAAACGAGTCTTCGAAAGTTAATGCCTGCCTCGTAAAAATACCACCTCTCGCTTGTTGTAAAAAAAGGCTTTGATCCCCGCCATTTGACCTCGTGCCATTGTATTTGTAAATTTGTTTTATCACTATCATTTATACTATCGGAAGCTTTATTAATAGGGATAAACAGAAAAAACTGATTTATCAAAAATTTCTACTACATCACCAGTAAAAGACCTCCTCCAAAGCTTTTCTCCTATTTGGCTAAAGAAATAATATTAGGAATAGAGTTAATTTTTTTCAATTTCTCCTTGGATCAATTCTCTTAGCACTACACTTAAAATCTGTTGCAATAATAACCCCACGTTTGTCTTCACTTAATGCAGTAATTCCGTTTGACGGCAAGCTCTTGCTTAGTAATTTGTTGCCAACGGCTTTCTTGCCATAGATAAAGACCTGACGCATAAGTTCCAATATAAAGTCGGTTTCCATTTTGTAGTAGTGAAGTAATTTGTGGAATAGGCTTTATTTCTTGGTCTGACGTTAAATTTCAACCCATCAAAAGCCAACAGCCCACAACAAAGTCCCAACTAAAAGTCTTTCCTCTGTTGCTAGTAAACTACTAATTTGTCGAATCACAGGTTTTTGGATCTTATGATGGATAAAATCTTACCATTAAAAATAACTAATCCGTTGTCAGATGTACCAATACAAAGTTGTGGAGCGAAAACTACTGTGCCAGTTAAGTCTATGCTTGGTAATCCATCTAAATTTGTATAGTGTTTAACTAACGGTTTTCTAATCAAAGACCAATAGCCCACCGTGAAGTAGCAATAGTAGTAATTATCATTATATTTATACACATTGCTCTAGTTTGAAATGTTGATAAAAATAATTGCAAACCAGTAGATGATAAAGGGGTAGCTATAACAATAGTGCTATCAATTTTGCTTAAAGAGG